>JAJYPW010000101.1 GCA_021795055.1 Thermoplasmata archaeon | reverse complement strand
AATCGGATGAAACGTTTACGCCGGACAGCGGGAAACCAAAGGTGTAATCTGTCACATTTCCCGAAAGGGTGATTATGCTGCTGTTAACGGGCACCATCTCAATCTGAACAGTATAGTTCGCTCCAGGATCAAAGAAATAATTTTCTGACAGGTTATTGAAATTTCTGAGCGAAAGATTGAGGTAGCGGTTTCCCGGATTCACATGAATGGGGGACAGTCCAACACTGGTATATGCTGATCCGTCAATATTTAGGTCAGCCGCCCCGGGAAAAACGTCAAGCGATAGGTTCGCGGGGTATGGGCTGAGGGAATAATTCACATATCTCTGTGTTCCAGCCGTTATGTTTTCTGAAATCTGATGATATCCCGGGGAGAAAACACTTACGTTATTCTGCCCTGCGATGTACGGAATTGAAAGGTTGTTGAATCTGCCCAGGCTGAAGTTGTAATAAAAGAAGAAGTCAACAACTACCGTGACGTTGGTACTGTATCCAGACACAGGATTCCCAAAATCAGAGGGGATAAGTACTACGTCTGGTACAGTTATGCTTCTGGTAAGGTTGGATGATTGCAGTTCAGCGGTGATCTCATATTTCCCGGCTGATCCAAAATTAATGACATTCCCGGAAACGCTGGATCCTGTTGAATTGACAGACCACTTTATGCTCCCGGCATTATAGCCTGGAACGAAAAATGTGTAGGATGGGTTTGGTGCAAAATCACCATTGAACATTATCCCATCAGTAGCAGGCGCCTGGCCAAAAATATATGTGTCAGGAGGTTTCGCAGAGTGTGAAGTGTTCAGATACCCATGACTGTATGTGATGGAAATTGTGTCATACCCGGAACCGAGGGAAGAAAATCCCTGTTCGAAATAAGATTGTGGAACAGCAACCAGATTTCCCGCATGCAATGAAACGTTGGAGAACGAGGCAGAGGGTATGGTCGTAAAGTTTCCCTGCGGGTCAATGATCTCAGCCCCCAGAGAGTCGTTGAACCATCCCTCCCTCATGAAATAGGCATTGAGATTCATCACCAAAGAACCTACTTTCCCATAAAATTCTGTACCAACTTTCTGGATCGAGAGGGGTATAGTAAGCTGGTTTCTGGAATAGGCAAGCGGGCGGAAATTCTGGAAGATTGCACCACCGGAGGCACCAATAAAACCATAAGAGGCATTCTTTCCATAAATCTTGATCCCAAACTTGAGGAAGTTGCCGGGGTTTGAATAGAATGACAGGAAGTAATAGTCGCTTCCGTAAAGGATGCTGTTATTTCCAACCGAAACGGAAAGGTTCGCACTCATGGTGGAATAGTTGAATCCGGTGCCCGAAACTTCTACGACGGATCCGAAAGGCCGCATAACCAATCTAGAGATGTTGAGAAGATTGGAAACTATGGGCGTACCAAGCCCCGTAACCGGGTTCCACCCCGCTGATGCATAATAATAACCGTTATTGCCGGACGTTATCTGGGTGAATGCCTGAGTGTAATATCCTGTGGATGCAACAAAATAGAGCATTGGTGATACAAGTCCCAGGCTCCGGCCGTTGAATTGATCCATCATGGCTATGATAGCTGCCCAGACAGGAGTGGAAAGGCTCGTTCCACCAACAAACATGGAGTTTCCCTGGGATATTATCTCAACGCCAGTCTGTGGACTTGCGTCAAGCGATACGTCGGGGATTCCTCTGCTTGTGGAATTCTTGATCATCAGCGTCTGCCATGCCGGAACATTAAAATAGCTGCTGAATCCGCCTCCGCTTCCGTAGGTGGTTCCCTTACTGAACCCCCCCCAGGCAGACTGCGTAAACACTCCGTTGAAAAGTCCGAGCGTCGTTCCACCCACTGCCAACACATACGGGTCCGATGCTGGAAAATTAAGCGCAAGCCCCGATGTACCATCATAGGCACCCTGATCGCCTGAAGCGGCAACCACGGTTATGTTATAGAGTGTAGCATTGTAAAATACCTGATTCATAGCGTTGAGCATCCCGGCATTCTGTGATGGGTTCTCATAGCTGCCCCAGCTAATGGAAATAACGTTTGCCAGTCTGTTCTTCACAACGTATGAAAGACCGTTGTCAAGGCCATTTGAAGCGTCGGGAGACAGGACAAGTAATATCTTTGCATAAGGTGCCATCGCATGGGCCCATTCAACATCAAGGGAGGTCTCAACCGCCCATGAATAATTGTAAGCCATCGGTGTCCTGTTCTGGTAAATTATCTGCAGATTTACTTGGGGAAGATTTGCTGCATAGTCGAAAGCCTTCAAATCATAGCTGAGCTGTGGGTCGCCATAGGCGTCGATTATTGCGATTGTCTCATTTTTTCCATTTATTCCGTGCTGATAATCCCATTTGAATGAATATGCAGATGCTATCTGGGAGGGCAGTAGGGGAAAGTTGTTAGAATTCACGGAAGTATAGTTAAGGAGTGGATAGTAGAGAAAACTGTTTTCAATTGGCTTCAGTGAAAACATTTCCTCCAACGAGAGTATTTCCTGTGAACCGTTCAGGATTCTTCCCTGATTCCCAACCAGCTCTATAAAATAGCCGTAATTCACAACATCAATTCCGGCTGGACTCAATTCCCTGAAGAGCGAAGTGTATGCTGCATTCGAGGAAGCTGGATTGTAGAGTTCTATGGATGCAGTACTGTTCCCGGCTCTCTGAATCTGAGGATTTATGATCATGGACGAATAATCCTGCGATGAAACGCCTGCAAAATATGTGAATGACAAACAGACAATGAAAATGGCAGTAATGAGCGCAGCGATTCTTTTCATCCGATACCTATCAAAAGGTAATTATCAGATATTAAATATACGTAACGCAAAAATGGAACTGAGTTTTAGCGACAACCACCTGAGGGAGATTTTCAGGGACTACTATTCGGCATTTATTCCAAACGGTCCCGAGATGATATCATCAAGGGAGATAGGATATATACCATTCGGTGGGTCAATGACGAGACACCTTAACATACCCACGCATGAAGAGCTCAAAAAGTTTGTGAGGCAGAAGGTGCCCAGACACATGTACTATTCCGCAGCTTATTACAGGAATTCCTCTGAAAGAAACATGCAGGATAAGGGGTGGATGGGTTCAGAACTGATCTTCGATCTCGATGCGGATCACATCAAGGATGCAGACAAACTTTCCTATGGCGAGATCCTTGACCAGGTCAAATCACATACAATGAGACTAGTTGAGAAATACCTCATGGGCGATTTCGGATTCAACCCGGAGGAGATCAAGATATTTTTCTCTGGGGGCAGGGGATACCATGTGCACATTGTAAGTGAAAAGGTCTATGCCATGGATGCAGATATGCGAAGAGAAATATCCAATTATGTAAGGGGAGAGGGTCTCAGCATTCAGGACATAAGGAAGACAATTCGGCATGTTGATATTGAGGAATCCGGATGGATAGGGTCATTCGACAGATACCTTTCCAGTTTCTATTCAGGACTCCACAATGAGAGCGAGAACAAAATCCTGAAGGAGATCATGGGAAGCAGGTCCTCACGTTATGCTGAAAAAATCAGCAATAAAGTAGTTGACAGGGTGCAGAGACTGACCATCCTCTCTACGCCCGGAATCAAGAAATATTCCATAATGGACGAGGACGATGAGACTGTTGCCGGTCAACTCCTGAACAGATTCGTCGATTCAAACCTGTGCGAAATAGACAGTCCGGTGACCTCCGATCTTCACAGACTGATACGGTTACCGGGTAGCCTGCATGGGAAGACCGCTATGATGGTGAAGCAGGTCGAACTGGATTCTCTGGGAAGTTTTAACCCTCTCACAGAAGCGATACCCGACGTTTTCAGAACTGGAGAAGAGGGGGTGGAAATAAGAACCAAAACAAGCATAATTATGAATAATCAGAGTTTCGAACTAAATACCGGAAAGGACACGCTGCCAAGATATCTTGCCCTGTATATGGTCGCTTCAGGAAAG
>JAJYPW010000100.1 GCA_021795055.1 Thermoplasmata archaeon | reverse complement strand
CTCTGTTGCTACGTCCTCTCTTTATTCCAATGGAAATTTCACCGTCTACAATCCTTCATCCGCAAAGGTTATCAGCAGCTTCCCTGGCCTGAACTCCTCCTCCGCCATATCCATGATACTTGACACTTCAAACCAGAAAATATACGCCGTAGGACTGACAAGTGAAACCATTACAGTAATATCTCCTCAAACGTTTTACAGCGTTACAGTGACCGAAAAAGGCCTGCCTGCGGGAACATCGTGGACACTGAAGCTGAGTAACGGTGAAACATTCACCACTACCGGTCCATCCATCACTTTCTCAGCAGAGAATAATACCTTTTATTATTACACCCTTTTCAGCGGCAATTCATCTTTCGGTGGCACGCCAGGAACCTTCAGACTCAGCGGAGGCCCTGAGACCGTACAGGCAAGTTTCAGCTTGCTCAAGTATGCCATTGACATTAAGGAAACCGGCCTTCCCACAGGGATGAAGTGGGTAATTAGCATAAATGGCACAATGTACAACTCTACCACTGATGAAATGGTGGTGCAGCTGCCAAATGGAACATATTCCTATACCGTAAATGGAATATCCGGTTACACTATAACTAATGGCACAGGCAGCGTTGCTGTTAGGGGCGGGGCAACCATTGACATAAAATTCAGCGGCTCCCCCTTCGGTCTTACTACCACAGATATTGAAATCATCGCCCTGGTCTTAGCAATCGCCATAGCGGCAGGAGCTGCCGTTTATATTCTAAGGATACGTAGGAGGAAATAATTCCGGGAATAACCTCCTGCCTTTCATTTTTCAAATTTCCTATTTCTTAAAAATAAATCTGGTTCTGCAGTCTAATGCTAATAGTGAAATGATAAGCTCATCCCAGTGACAAAGGACTTTTTTTGAAGCGCGCACCCATGTGAAGCGGAGAAACGAGGAAAGAGATAATATTATCCTATTTTCCGTTGGAGGTAAAATAATGCAATGCCCCTGTAGACCACGCCTGCGGAAAACAGGGCTTTATTCTCATCTTTGATACAGGGAGTATATGCCCGTCAGACGCCACGCCAAAATATTCAGGCAATCCACCAAGAAATTCAGATGCTGTAATCAGTTTATCCCTCAATTCAACATATTCCTTGCTGTATCCGCATTCCTTCAGTCCGATGGCAATAATCCAGTTGTCGTGTGGCCATACAGAACCCCTTTGGTAAGCCCTGGGATCGAAATTTCTGTCTTCGGATGAAAGAGACCGTATACCGTAATCTGTCATTAGATCGGGTTCAAACAGCCTGCTCACTATGGATTCCTGCTGGCTCCTTGTCAGCATGCCGGAAAAAAGGAGATGCCCAGGATCGCTGGTTATTGCCTGGTTCAAGACCCCGTCTCCATCTATTGCCAACCCCAGATAGTTTTCGTCGTCCAGGCTGAAGAAATCGTATACATTTTCCTGAAGAAAGTTTATGGCTTTGTCTATTGCTTCATTCAGCGTGGAAGGGCTCTCAATGAATCCGGCAGAGAGCAATTCTTTTGATTTGCGCAAAGCCCGGTATGCATACCCCTGCACGCCTATAACGCTTACAGGAGACTTCATCTGATCGAGTATTGACCCTATTCCATCCCGCCAGCTCTGGGATTGCAGTCCTGAATCCAGTGGGGGTTTCCTGTAGGAAAGGAAGTATCCATTCATCCCGTCCTTAATTATCCATGAAAGCGCTTCCGCCACTGATTTTCTGACTTCCTGAGTCAGGGCCACTTTTTCCACAGAATATAGCATTTCTGCCAAAATTACATACAGGGGTGTGCTGTCAACTGAAAAATAATTCCTTCCTGACCTTAGCCAGGGGACTGTTTTGGATCTGCTTTTGATGAGTGCAGGATCAGTCTGGTTTTCATGTATTATTTTTCCCGGTTCTTCCATATTCACAGGGTCATATTTCCTTCCCTGGAGGAGCATCAGGGCAGATAGGGTAGAGGAAGCTATGGAGTTGTCTGTACCCAGATACTCCATTGAGGAAATAATTGAGTCTCTTCCGAAAATCGCCCGGAACTTTGGCAGGCCGGCGTAAAGCCAGCCCTCGGGACTTCTGAGCATTCTCAATTGCTCCATCAAGTCCGGGGAGGATGTCATTTGGCATTCACTGACTCGATCAACTTTCCTTCGGGGTCATACACGTTGAATTTGTCAAGATGAAAGCGGATACGATCTCCAACAGCATATTTCTTGGAGGATCTTACGCCCACTGTAGACCTGAGGAAATTCCCGGTGCCAGTCGATGCTTCACTCGAATTTTCACCCTCTCCGTAGTCTATGTCCTGATCAGCTCCTGAACTGTCAAGGGAGCACTGAATATGGTAACTCTCCTCGCCTAGCTGGCAGAGCTCCACTGTTCCACTTATCTCTCCGTCTCCTATCGTTGCCCAGGAATCCCTGAAGCCCAGTGTCCCTTTTGGCAAACCGAATTTTTCACCATTGATAAAATTCATGGGATGATCTCCTATAAAGTCTCCAACCCACGTGCTGCGGGGTTCATCAAGAAGTTCTTCATAGGTTCCAATCTGCTCTATCCTGCCTGACCTAAGTATAGCTACCCGGTCAGAAAGGCTGCCTGCCTCGGATTGATCATGGGTAACGTAAACGAACGTGTGCCCCAACTCTTTTTGAATCTTTTTCAATTCACTCCTCGCAACAACCCTGACTCTTGCGTCAAGATTGCTGAGTGGTTCATCAAGAAGGAATATTTTTGGGTCGCGGACCAGAGCTCGCGCCAGTGCAACCCGCTGTTTCTGCCCCCCACTCAGGAGTGTTACGTTCTTTTCCAGCACCTCGGCTATCTTAAGAGTTTCGGAGATCTCGCTAACTTTCTTCTTTATCTCTGATCGTGGTTTCCTTGCCATCTTCAAGGGGAAAGCAATGTTCTGGTATGCTGTCATGTTTGGATAAAGGGCATAGTTCTGGAAAACCATGGCTATGTTTCGCTTGTTCGGCGGCAGTTTACTTATGTCAACCCCATCCATGATAATCTTTCCCGCAGTCAGGTCCTCTATTCCAACAGTAACCCTCAATAGTGTAGTCTTCCCAGTTCCAGATGGACCCAGTATAACGAGAAATTCCCCATCGTAAATCTCGAGATCGAGCTTGTTGAGAATCTTGCTGCTTTTATAATATTTATACACATTTTCATATTTCATCTTTACATTCATCCGATCAGGCCTCCAGACAGGTACTGCCCCTTGAGGTATTTCTGGAACACAACGACGAGTACGATCACCGGGACTGTGGCAACCAGCGCAAAGGTTGCAGATTGAAGCGGGAGATCCCTGGTTACGTAGTTATAAAGGGCTACGGGAAAAGTTGAGTCCGTCGGGACAATTGGTGCAACGATAAACGCATAGGTGAACTCATCCCATGAAGTCATCCAGGAAAGTATGAACGCTATCAGGATTGGTACTCTGATAAGGGGAAGAAGAACCCTAGCAAATGTGGAACTCAATGGCGCGCCATCGACGCGAGCCTGGTTCTCAAGATCCCGGGGAAGTGACCTGAATCCCCCCATTATGATGAAAACAGTCAGTGGAAGAACAACAAGCTCCTGGGCAAGCGCCACTCCAAGAACAGTATTCTCCAGGTGGGCAGAATAAAAGTAGAGGGAGATGGGTATTGCAATTACAAGGCCAGGCATCATGTTAATGATGAAAAGGAATGCTATTATCTTGTTTGATATCCTGGCCGTAAGCTTGGCAATGCCGTAACCAGCAGGAATTCCAAGAAGCAACGCAAGCCCACCCACAATAAATGCTACCTCAAGGCTCCTCATTAAAGGGCCGAGAAGATCGACCTGATTGAAGGAATTGACAATGTTGGTTAATGTTATCTCCAGAGGAAATTGCAGTGGATATATAAGGCCGAAGGTAAGCTTTGTTGGTTCAAATGCAATGAGGAAAAGGACCCAGAAAGGATAAAAGAAGAGAAGCGCGAGGGCCAAAACCA
>JAJYPW010000099.1 GCA_021795055.1 Thermoplasmata archaeon | reverse complement strand
TCTGGAAAGGTCTGAGGATTGGACGTATTTGTCGAGTTCGTTGAATTCCTGGCTCAGGGAAGACTGTACTATTAGATTCAGCAGCCTGTCATCATGAAGATCGTTATGCACCCCCCTTTCCCTGTTGCCTCCTGTAGGATAGGACACCGCGTTGAACCCGCTCTTGCCTGCCCAGACAAGGATCCTGGCAAGGGACCACAGCCTTGGGGGTCTGTACAGCCCTCTTTTCCAGAGGTATTCAACAAGAGTGTTTTTCTGTATGTTCATTGGGTTAATGGAAATATCAGTTGAGTATGGGGCAACAAGGGCTATGGATCGCATACAGTCATCAATCGCTTCAACCTCTGACAGGAACGGCGGCTTGAGCAAAAGATAGCTCCTCACTTCGAAACCCTGTTCCTTACTGGTCCGGGCTGCAGTAACGAACTTATTAAAGCTGCTCCCCTTGTTTATGCTCCGTGCGATTATTTCGTCATTTGCGCTCTCTACTCCTATTGCAATTCTGGCATTCAATTTCCGATCCCTAAGTGGGGAAAGATTCGGTGGAGTGATGTATTCTGTTCTGGACTCCACCAGAAGCTTGTCTATCTTTCCGTTTATTGAATCATAGAAATAATCCCTTGCCCTTACCGGCATCTCAATAGGATCAAGGAAACTTCCCGATGTGAATACCTTCAGTGTTTCGGTATTTCCAAGATAGTGGATGATCTCATCCGTCTGCTTCATGAGATCCTCTTCTGTGACCGTGTTAGAGATATCGTTGAAATATCCGCACATGCTGCAGGAGGAAAAGTTATACCAGGAGCATCCGGTAGTCCTGAAAATCGCGACGCAGGTCTGCTCGGGATAACCACGGATTCTGTCCATCTCCATCCAGACAGAAACTGGTTTTGCGTTGTTGCCCGATCTCTTTTCTTGAGGCATCAGGCTTTTGACAAAGCTGGCAAGTTCCCTGTCTATCATGATCTCATTATTCTGCTTGGAGATAAAAGGTTGATTGATTACGCGGGAAATAACGAGGAAGGCTAAATTTTAGCAATTCTAATTAAAGACAAACATATTAATAGTGTTACGTAATACTTATATACTAACTCGAAATATAGAATGACCGATGGATCAAACCGGAAGGATAATCAGACGTAATGGAGACGAGGTCCTCCTATCACTCAAAGCACCCGTGGAGATGTACAGCAGAGCCTACATCAACGGTAATGCGCTCATAGGCAAGGTAGTGAAGATACTTGGCCCTGTCAGCGAACCGATGGCAATACTGAAACTCAGAGACGCAAAGGCAAATCTGGATGGAGTTGAATCCGTGTATTTCAGGTGAGGATATATATGACTGAGGCCGAAGAGAAAAAGGAACGAAAAACGGAGGAGATTGTTAAATGCCCGGAATGTGGTTCCACGCAGATCGTTCGGGATTATGAACGTGGAGAACTGATCTGTAACAACTGCGGGATTGTGATAGACGACAACTTTATTGATCAGGGACCCGAGTGGAGGGCATTCGATTCGGAACAGAATGACGCAAGATCCAGAGCAGGTTCGCCCATGACATTCACGATACACGACAAGGGTCTTTCTACGGACATTTCCTGGAAGAACAAGGATTCCTACGGGAAGTCAATCCCGACCAGAAACAGGGCACAACTTTACAGACTCAGAAAGTGGCAGAAGCGAATCAAGGTTTCTAATGCTGCTGAGAGAAACCTTTCACAGGCTCTTCAGGAACTTGAAAGAATGGCATCGAACCTCAGCATACCAAACGACGTCAGGGAAACTGCTGCGGTGATATACAGGAAGGCGGTGAAGCAGAACATGATTCGGGGAAGGAGCATTGAGGGGGTCGTTGCCGGTTCCATATATGCTGCTTGCAGGCTTACCAATGTTCCCAGAACACTGGATGAGATCGGTTCCGTGACCAGAGTAAAGAAGAAGGAAATAGGCAGAACATACCGGATCATGAGCAGATACCTTAAGCTGAATATTCTCCCTTCAAAGCCTGATGACTATGTCAACAGGTTCTGCAGCCGGCTCAAGCTTTCCCAGGAAGCTAGAAAGAAGGCGCTGGACATCCTGAAGATGGCGCGGGATAATGATCTGACTTCTGGTAAGGGACCCACAGGCGTTGCTGCGGCCGCGATATATATTGCATCACTCCTGACAGGTGAACGCAGGACACAGAGAGCTGTTTCAGAGGTGGCGGGAGTCACCGAAGTCACAATAAGAAACAGGTACAAGGAACTTACAGAAAAGCTGCCCCTTGGCATTCAGGAGTAGCCTTCTCCCATTTTTTCAACCTCGTCTACGCTCATCACCAGTTCCTCGGTGAGTGAGTAGATCGACGAGGGCTTAATTTTAGTGGCGGTAAATCTCAGAGAATTATCTTTCAGACATTCCCCATCGACCATAGCCAGATTATCCGGCGATAGTGAAGATAGGGCGTCACTGCAGTCAACCCTGAGATTACGAATGACCAATTCCAGAGAAAGTTGCATAGCTTTCGTAAAAATCAATAAATACTATTAAGATTTTGCTGCTGAATGCCAACTGAACTCTTGTACCTGGATCGTCCTTATGAAACCGAGTGCATAAGCACCGTGACACAAGTTGAATTTACGGACCTTGTCGTTGATAGAAGCATTTTCTATCCAACCAGTTTCGGCCAGCCCAATGATAAGGGAAAGGTGATCATAGACGGAAAGGAGTTTGCTATCGCAGATGCCTGGAGCGACGGACTTTTCGTCCACCTTATGTCCCTGTATGATCCCTACCCTCAGGACATATCGGGAAAATCGGTCAAACAGGTAATAGACTGGAACATAAGACACATTCACATGAGATTCAGGAGTGCAATGTATCTTGTCTCGGGAATTGCGTATGAAAAACTGCAATGCCTCACGAGGATGAACGAAACCTATGATGATCAGTCATGGATTGATCTGCTTACAGACAGGGATCTTACTGAGGAATTGGTGAAGGACATTGAAGCTTCAGCGAATGAGAAGGTGGCATCAGCCCTGCCGATTACCAGCAGATACATTTCAAAGGAAGAATTCTCCGGGAATGGGACACTGATGTTCCTGAACAAGAACAGTATACCTGATTACGAAAAAATAAGGGTGACGGAAATTCCCGGCATGGCAACCCAGTTTGATATGGGAATTCAGGTGAAGAACACTTCAGAAATTGGAAAGATAACGATAAAGACAACCCTGGTGAAGGGAAAGATAAACAAGAGGTTGATAATCAACCTTGCACTGTAAAGCCGAAGGTTCGCGATGGATTTTCAACCTGATCTTATAAGAAAGATAGAAAGGTATTTCGGGCTGGCAGGGGTTCTGCTGGCCATTGCAATAGCTTTCTACTTCATCTACGCGATATTCTCCGATCTTCCTGGCACGATTTTCACAATCCGCAACAATCCGTATTATTCAAACGCCGGTGGTCCCCCAATTTTAATGGAAGCTTCAGTAATCGGGATTCCAATAGCTATTGCGGTATTCTACTATTTCATTGAAGTGAGGGATGGAGTATATGAGCGGTTTGCTATTATGCGGGTGTTTGCGATACTCATATCAAGCAACCTCCTGCTAACCGTGACGCTACCCGTGTTCATCTCCCCTCCGCCAGCAGGAGCCGCATTCAGCTCAACCCCGCTTGCGACAGTTATGGTTGTTATATATCAGAATACCTATGAATTCCTGGAACTCCTGCTGCTTCCAATCCTTGCCGTTGCAATACTTTACATGATTGTGACCGGCGGGCTCTCAGCAAGGAAACTTGTCTTTGGGATAGTCCCTCGCGATTTCTCAGCCCTGGGGATAGCTGTCATTGCATGGGTTCCCGCCGCCTTGATTTTTGGGCTATTCTTTTTCTCCAACGGCGGAGACGTATTTTCCTACACGGTGCTGGCACTGGAATTCTTCGTGATCACCTACAGTTTCATCAGATTCGGATTGCCCGCTGCGGCAATGCTCTACTTTTCCCTTATG
>JAJYPW010000098.1 GCA_021795055.1 Thermoplasmata archaeon | reverse complement strand
CGAGTCCATCTCGCCCATAACATACAGGTTGCACGGGTATCCACGGGAGGATAAGCAACCGATGCAAAGAATGAGAAGCGATTTCCCATGAAAATAAGCGAAATTCACACAAAACTGGATAGAAGATGCGTGATTGCGATAAGGCAGCACAAGGGAATATTTGATCTGCTTGCGAGGATGAATGAAGTGATACCGGCCTACGCCTACACTGAGGAAGAAAAAACATACATCCAATTGTTCTTCCCGAAGTCAGGCAAGCCAGGCCCGGCGATGACGCCGATCCTTTCAAGGAATGATCTCATTGAGAAGAGATCATACTATTCCATAAGCGAGAGGATCAACAACATCGAGGGAATGAATTCCATAGGCGAACTGCTTGATGCGCCATCGGTAGCGTTGAACAATACTTATATGCTTAAGGATGAACTCTTTCTGGATTTCAGGTTTCACAGCAAAAAACTGCATGAGTTGAACGACATACTTTCAATGGTGATCGGGAAAAACCAGAATTTCCGGATAGCCAGGCTCACGCATGCAAGGAATCTCAGGGAGAGAATGGAAGAGATGCATTCCCAGACTCCTCTTGCAGTCGTGAGGATCTCCTTACCAGTACCGTTTGAGAACCCATTGATGAAGTACATTGCTGAAAACCACGTTGATACAGTCGCAGAAATAGAAGGCAGGTCAGTCTCCGATGGCGGCATAAAGGTGCTGCTTTACACATCATCACCATTGAAGAGTGATATGGTCAAGGCAATATCGAAGGAAGACAATTTGTACGAAACGTACGTATACGAGAAGTCCCTGATGGAAGGTAGAAAAAGGGGGAACGAAGCGCGAATCCCAAGGATAGCTTTCTTCCTGACCCTTGAAGGAGACAGGCTTTACGATACCACATTCGTACCCGCTGCGGAAGCCGATGAATACGTTTCCATAATGATGAATTCACTCATGGTTGACCATGGATCGCATCCCCTGCTGGAATATTATTCCGAACTGGACGAGGAACTGTGGAAATGGATATGAATTAGCACGAATATTCAGGAAACAGGAGGATTAGGCATTATACAGGAAATACCAAAACATCCAATCTTCATTTACAAGGGCGAATATAGTCAGATTTGCCCCCTCCCAGAGACACCATTTTGGAGGTTCATTATCCGGTTAACCGGTTTCCATACAATATGCCTCCCAATTTCTTTGGTTCTTGGCCAGCCTTTTTCGGGCGCAATTCAATGTTTGATCGCGACAAAGGGCAGTATTGTTTTCCCAAACTTCGCTTGTTTGTCGATACGATTAAATAAGAAAATCAAATCTTACTGGGAGGTCACAGCATGCCTGAGCTAAACATCATCTATGTCGGCAAAAAACCAACAATGAACTACGTGCTTGCAATCGTTACGCAATTCAACAACAACGTTGACCACATCTTAATAAAAGCCAGGGGAAAGGCAATCAGCAAGGCCGTGGACATCGCGGAGATCACCAGGCACAAATTTATTCAGGAACTGAAATATGACAAGATAAACCTCGAGACAGAAGTGGTACACAGCGATAGGGGCGACTCAAATGTTTCGTCGATAGAGATTACCCTGAAAAGGTAAAATCCCATTATTCAAACTTATAACCGACGGAGCAATCCCGCATCAAGGTAACCGTGATTCATGAAAGACATCAGGGAGTGGGAACTCAGCCTTGCGGATAAGATCTTCATAATCAACAACAGACTGATAGAAGTCGTATCTTCCGTAGAGCCTCATCTCGACTCCATGGCAAAATATACCATTGAAGCGGGTGGAAAGAGGGTCAGGCCAATCCTCACATTGCTAAGTTACAGCGTAGCCGGTAACGGCGGATATGAAGATGCAATAGATCTAGCCGTCAGCAATGAATTGGTCCACACTGCCAGCCTTATACATGATGACGTCATGGACAAATCCGACCTGAGAAGGGGGCGGGAAACTCTATTCCACAAATACGGCATCTATAATGCGATCGTCGTCGGTGACTACCTTTTTACCAAAGGGTTCGAGTTGGCATCGCAGTATGGGCAGGAGGTTGCAAAGGTCCTGGCATGGGGTGCCTCTAAACTTGCAGAGGGCCAGGTAAGGGAGTACTTCAACATGGGAAACCTTGAAATGTCAGAGGATACCTATATCAGGATTATTTCAGACAAGACCGCCAATTTCTTTGCCGCGTGCGCAAAGGCAGCCGCCATGGCCGGAGGTGCAAGCAAGGAAATCCAGCAGGACATGCACAACTTTGCATATCAGATGGGACTGGCATTCCAGATTACGGACGACATACTTGACATAGTCGGCGACCAGAGTGAAACAGGGAAGCCTATTTTCAACGATCTTAAGCAGAGCACCATCACGCTTCCGATCATCTATGCGCTTGGCAGGGACGGCGAAGGAGGCGGTGAGTTCAGAAAGATCCTTACCTCGAACCTTCCTGCTGAGGAAAGGAATAAAAGAATCAAGGAAGCCCTGGCTAACACGGGGGCACTGGATTACTCGTTTGAGCGTGCAAAATTTCACTCTGAAAAATCAATTGAATACCTGGGAAAGACAGGCAAATCCCCCTCACTGGACACCCTGATGGATCTATCGCTTCTGGTAATAGACCGGGTATCCTCAGCTTTCTGAAGCAGGTATCCCGGAGTACTTACTGCTGAGTACCTGGTTGCTGGGACGTGGCGCTTCTGTCGCCGGATGCAGATTTGTTTGCCTGAGACACAGACTTGAGCCCGAGTGCAGAAAGAGCATCAATGTCGGCTGCTGCAGCGACCTGCATCGGTATCATCATTAGGCTTCCCTTCCCCTCAAGCCCGATTTCGTAAAGGATATTCATCCATCTCAACTGGAAAGCTACTGGGTTGTTCAGGTACTGGCTCGACGCCTCTGACATTTTCTGTGCGGCTTCCACCTCTGCTATGGCGAGGGTCACTCTCGATCTCCTCTCCCTCTCGGCTGAAGCCTGCCTGGACATGGCTTCCTGAAGCGACTGGGGGACCTGTACATCCCTGATCTCCACACCGGAAACCTTTACTCCCCAATGCTCCGTTTTCTCATCAATGATCTCCCTGGCGCTAACCGCAATCTTCTCTCTTTCGGAAAGAACCTCGTCGAAGGAATATTTTCCAATAACTTCCCTTATCGTGGTCTGCGCTGAAAGATTTGTACCGTTGAAATAACTCTCGATGTTCAGCACAGCTTTCTGGGCATCGACCACCTGGTAATACATGACGGCATCTATGTTGACGGGAACGTTATCCTTGGTGAAAGATGCCTCACTTTTGAAAGCAACCACCTGTATCCTGGTTGAAATTTTGGTAATCTTGCTGACTATCGGCGTGACAAATATAATTCCCGGCCCTTTTATTCCGCCATAACGTCCAAGGGTAAGTACAACGGCCCTCTCCCACTCCTTCAGTACATGTATACCGGACAGCAGGATAATTATGACGATGAAAAGCAGGAAACCTCCAAGATAATAGTATGTTGGATCCATGCGAATGAATTATACCGTCATTATTAAACTGTTCCAATCAGCGCCCGGCATTAGCAAAAAATACATACGCCTATGCGTGGGCGTGATGAATTGATCATTTCCTGTTAAATATATCCTGTAGATGGGGTGCCATGGGATCATTTCTGTTGCTGCTCATCGTTGCGATAGCAGTGGCAGGGTTGCACATGGCATCACCGGATCACTGGGTGCCGCTTATCACAGTATCCATTGGCAGAAACTACAGCAGGAGAAGGACATATGAAATGGCCGCAGCAATCGGCCTAGGGCACGCCTCCTCCTCGGCATTTATTGCGGTTGTGGCGCTGTCAGCCGGGCTTACGTTCCTTGGCCCCTTCGTCTCTGACCTTTTTTACGTCTCTGAGGGTCTTCTGGTGATCATCGGGATATACTTCGTTCTGATCGGTTACAGGGAGGACGGGCGCAAGGACATCCCTGGCGCTGGGAATCCGCTGCTGCTTGTAAGTATTTTTCCAGACCT
>JAJYPW010000097.1 GCA_021795055.1 Thermoplasmata archaeon | reverse complement strand
ACTGGAAATGCTTCTCTGGGATCACGAGGCAAGGAAAGAGGGAAAGCCGCTTCATAAACTCCTTGGGGAAAGCAAGGGATATGCTGAGGTTGGTGTGTCTCTAGGGATGGAGAGCACTGAGGGTCTTATAGCCAAGGTCGGCAATTCAGTGAACATGGGATACCGCAGGATAAAGGTGAAGATAAAGAGAGGGAGGGAAGTTGAAATACTGTCTGCCGTTAGAGATGCGTTCCCGGACATAATACTCACGGCTGATGCAAATTCCGATTATTCCATTAAGGACATGGACACCCTGAAAAGGATCGACAGGTTCAACCTTGAATACATCGAACAGCCCTTTGATCACGATGACCTGATTTACCACAGCAGGCTGGCAAAGGAGATAGCCACTCCGATATGCCTCGACGAATCCATAACATCACCGGATAGGGCGAGGAAAGCCCTTGAAATAGGTGCTTGCTCTGTGATAAACATAAAGCCAGGAAGGGTGGGTGGACTTGGCAATTCCATAAGTATTGCCAGGATTGCCCAGGATTTCGGGGCTCACACTTGGGTCGGTGGTATGCTTGAAACCGGGATTGGAAGGGCATACAACGTGAGCCTTGCAGCATCCGCATTCATAGACTATCCCGGTGATACCTCCCCGAATTCAAGGTACTTTGCAAGAGATATTGTCAAAAA
Organism: Thermoplasmata archaeon; assembly: GCA_021795055.1. Lineage (GTDB taxonomy): Archaea > Thermoplasmatota > Thermoplasmata > Thermoplasmatales > Thermoplasmataceae > JACWAH01. Next base: position 3,334 of record JAJYPW010000097.1, on the reverse strand, counting down.
TCCATTCTCAATGAAGGAAGGAAGAATTGTTCCTTCCGGCGAAATTGGCGCAGGATACATTCCCGATGAAGTCGTAATGGAGAAGTATACGATAGAAAAGGGTGTTGTATGTGAATGGTGAAACCGGATCACGTGCAGTGGAATATTTCACCAAAAACCTGTCACTGATGATTCAGGATCTCAAGGATCTTGTGGAATGCGAGAGCCCTTCAGGCAACATAGGACTCCTCAACGCATGCGCTGACAGGGTCTCGGAAATAATTTTGAAAAGAACGAACCAGAGACCCACCTCCATCCAGCTGAAGGATGGATCAAGAATCCTCTCCCTTTCTGTCGGGGGGAAGGAAGAAGAGGGAAACATTCTCGTCTTGTGTCATTACGATACCGTATTCCCGGTTGGTACCTTGAAGATAAATCCTTTCAGTACAGATGGGGGAAAGGCAAAGGGACCCGGGGTGCTCGATATGAAGGCCGGCATTGTTCAGGGAGTATGGGCTGTCAGGTACCTTGTCGAAAGCAACCTAACGGGAACGAGAATCACATTCCTCTTTACCCCTGACGAGGAGACCGGAAGTATTCTGTCAAGGGGATTCATCGAGGATGCTGGACGTAATTCAGGGCTTGTTATAGTGCTTGAGCCAAGTGAAAACGGAAAGATCAAAACCGGAAGGAAAGGTGTCGGGACTTATGAAATTGTAATCACAGGTCGGGCATCACACGCTGGCCTGCATCCGGAAGAGGGAATAAATGCCATAGCTGAGATTGCTGGCATAATAACCAAAATCAATGGGGTTCAGGACATTGCCAAGGGAACCACAATAAACGTGGGAACAATTTCAGGAGGCACTGCAACAAACGTCGTGCCGGATCATGCATGCATAGGTGTGGACGTAAGGGTCAGCAACATGATCGAGGCAAAGCGGGTTGACGATGCTTTTCGAAACCTGAAGCCCAGCAATCCGGAGGCGAATATCACCGTTTCAGGAGGAATTAATAGACCTCCTATGATAAAGAACGAGAAAACGCAGGCAGCGCTGGAAACGGTGAGGCAAATAGGCAAAACCATGGGACTCGTTATAGAGGACGTTTCCGTCGGCGGAGGGAGTGACGCAAATATTCTCTCGCAATTCGGAATGGCAATACTTGATGGAATGGGCGCTGTTGGATCAGGGGCGCACTCAAGCTCGGAGTATGTGGATATTTCCTCGATCCCTCCAAGGACCGCGCTGCTTGCACTATGTCTTGCTAAATTCAGTGGCAGGAAAACGATTACTTAGGGCAGGGAAGTATTGGTTCATGGATCATGCCACAGAACAAAGCTCAAATTGCGCAAATTGAATTCCTGATAAACCTTGCCACCGCCACGGAGCCTGCAATTCATTCAGGTACTAACCAGTTAGATACAACGTTAATATAGTGTCAAGCTGTTAAAACCTCCAATGGCTGTAAACAGTAGTGACGAAGAAAATATAGCAGGAAGACTGGAAAGATTACCGTACAGTGCTTTTCACACAAAATTCGCTCTGATGCTTGCGAGCGGAGAGTGGGCGGAAAGCCTGATGCTTTTGGGAAACGGAGCAATCCTTACGCTGGTGGCTGCATTTTATGGGCTGACGGGAGATCTATCCGCCTATGCAGTACCTGCCTTTTTCTTTGCAGGGGAATTTATAGGCTCGATCCTGTTTGGAAGAATTGCAGACACACGTGGACGAAGAGCTGTTTTCTTAACAAACCAGCTGGTGTTTGGAATTGGCATGATAATTGCAGGTTTCATGAATTCCTGGCAGCTTATCAGTACATTTGTCCTGATAGGAGGTATAGGAGTCGGCGGAGAATTCCCTCTTGTCGATAGTTACGGTACAGAGATGTTTGTACGGAAGAAAAGAGGGGCCTGGCTTGCCCTGATCTATACAATAGCGGTTACAGCAGCACCCCTGATAGTGTATATAACATCCATCACAAAGGGCATTGGGCCGCTTGGAGGCTTGGTTGGTCACGAAGTAGGTTACTATTCATTCAGAATACCGCTGTGGTTCATGGGCATCGCCGGTATCCTGGTGTGGCTCATAAGGTTCAGGCTGAAGGAATCGCCCAGATGGCTGGCCACTCATGGAAAGATGGACCAGGCCAAGAAAATGATGGACGATATCGAAGCTGAAGTGAAGAGGGAAACCGGCCTGAAAGAGCTTCCCCCGGTTACAGATAAAATTGAGGCTCCGGTTAAAATCTCTAATTATAAGGACATTTTCGCCCCGGATGTAAGAAATACAACGATCATGATGGGCATATTCATGTTCTTCCAGTCAGGAATATTCTATGGTTTCGTGACGTTTGCTCCTGGTCTCGTTAGCGTTTCATATCCGGCAAGCGACCCACTGGGAGCGGCAGCAGTGATATTCTCAGGCTTCCTCGTTGGAAGTATCTTCAACATATTCATCATCGATAAGATCGAGAGAAAATGGGGTATCATACTATTCGCACTTCTTGGTGGTGTATTTGGTACATTTTTCGCAGTGATACACGGCTTGGACGAGGCTATAATATTTGGCTTCATAACAGCATTCATGCTGTGGAACTTCTCAAACTTCCTTCACCAGTATAATGCTGAGATTTTCCCTACCAGAGTAAGGACAACGGCGGCAGGATTTGTATATTCAATCAGCAGAATTTCCACAACAATTCTGGTTTTGTTCATTGCGACATTCATAGGACCTAAAAATGCGCCGGGAATATTTGCTTTCGTATGGGTGCTTGTAGCCATTGTTATAGTCGTTCTTGTTATTATGGGTCCAAAATCCACTCAGAGGTTTGTCGAAGAAATCGCTGTCTAGAGTGATTTCATAAACACTTTTTTTTGTAAAATTAATGAATGGTGTGGAATCCATTCAAATTTTTTTCTTGAAATTAAGGTCACAAGAAACTGTATATTACGGTATCCTGTGATTTATTTTACTTGTCATTTTGATTTCTCAGTCTTATCTTCACATAGTTCACAAGTCCGCCAGCGGATATTATGCCAGACAAAGGTTCTTCAGGCTGTTTAATTTTAATGACTCTATTGCTAATGTCAAGATTTACCAACCCTCTCGCTGGATCATATCTGGCCGTCTTTTCATTTTGAAAATAGCGGTATTCATCCTCACTGATAGTACTTATCATTAATCCTACGTTGATTGCGTTCCTGAAGAATATCCTGGCGAAGGACACGGCTAGTACTAGTTCTATGCCAAGTTCTTTCAGCACCAAGGGAGCTTGCTCTCTGGATGAGCCTCCACCAAAATTGCGTCCGGTGACAAGTATGTCTCCATTGCCGACTTCGGTATGGAAATTCTTA
>JAJYPW010000096.1 GCA_021795055.1 Thermoplasmata archaeon | reverse complement strand
CGTCACGGAAAGGGCAATGTTCCGGCTCAAAGATGGACACCTTGTCCTTGAAGAAGTCGCTCCCGGCGTCGACATAGACAGGGATATACTTGGAAGAATGGAGTTCAGGCCGGAAGTGAGCGATGACCTGAGGGAATATGATCTCGAAAAGCTTCTTGACGGATGGACTTGCTGATTCCGCCTAAGCCTTGACACTATGAAGGTGTGCGTGTCCTTAATCGCTGTGTGTAACGTTGAGTGTTTGTGTCCATTCAAACCGGTGATCGTGGGGACCTGATTGCGTGGTCACTACACCGGAGCCAGGAACCTCCCGAAAAGGCCTATTCCTCTATTTTTCAGTGTTCTTGGGGACACCGGATCAGTACACATATTCAATCGTATAGAATGAACCCGTATGCACTGAAATCATGAGTTCTAAAATCTTTCTTCCCTGCTATGAACGTCAAGTGTAGTACAGGAATCTTGGAATAGATACACATTAAAGAAGAATTGCTTGGCAGGACGCCGTATTCTCCTGCCTGGGTGGACTGTTGCATACAGATAAGGTTATCATCTTATTACCGGCACCGGATTTGTCATTCTGGTGTGGAAATGAGCATGGATATGTTTTCCGTTTCTGGAATGAGGGCACTGGTGACAGGAGGCTCGATGGGGATAGGCATGGGCATAGTGAAGAGGTTTGTTGAAGGCGGCGCAAAGGTACTGATTGCAGACAGGGTAACTGAACCTGCCACAAAATATATCAAGAGCCTGGCCTCAACCCAAAGACAGAATATATCGGTTATCGAGGTTGATCTGCTTAACGACAGTGCCCCCGGAGCTATGATGAAAAGCATGATTGATCATTACGGTGGAATTGATGTCCTTGTGAACAATGCAGGCATCTATCCCATGTCGCCAATGCTGGAAATGAGTGAAGAACTCTTCGACAGGGTTTACAGGATTAACCTCCGTGCAATGGCGTTCACCTGCAAGGCTGCTGCAAGGCTGATGATCGAGCAGAAGACAAAGGGGAAAATAGTGAACATTGCCTCCATAGACAGCGTGCATCCCTCATATGCCGGACTCGCCGCATATGATGCGTCAAAGGGTGGGGCCCTTATGTTCACAAAGAATTTTGCGCTTGAAGTTGCAAAACATGGAATCCTTGTGAATGCCATAGCCCCCGGAGGGATAAACACTGAGGGGACGACTCCCGCTTCCATGGCAGGCATGAGCGCAGAGGAACGGGACAAGATGATGAGGGCATTTGTCAGCCAGATTCCTGTTGGCAGGATGGGGACCCCGGATGACATAGCAAAGGTGGCGGTTTTCCTCGCATCCCATGCATCTGATTACATGACGGGAAGCCTCGTAATCGTGGATGGGGGAAGGCTGCTCATGTGAAGCACCTTATGAAAAACGCAAAATTTCTATTCATTTGGCTGTTGCAATAGTGATGATCAGCATCACCGTATCAAAGAGGATAGATCCTGAAGACCTGTCACGGACATTCAGCAATAATGTGGAGAGCGTAGAGCATTCAAAGTTTTACAAATCTGGCAATGTCGAGGTATTGAATATGGCAGGAACGGTTTTTTTTCTTTAGGACCAGGGATACGATAGGCTTTATCCTTGTTTCTTTCTATAACGGATACGAGCAGAAGATTGATTTTGGACGAGTTGGCGGTGGCGCTGGGATTTTCAACATAAGGCTGGGCGCGGGAAACAGTGTGGAGGAGCGTATACTTGACGGTATAAAACAGGTTGCGGAAAACATTGGCGCCACTGTATCATAACCGTTACTCATCCCGGCCCGTTAGTTTGCACTTTCTGCATATATAGCCTCTGGCTGAGGCAATTCCTCATTTATCTTACTCTAAATTGCATGAGACATTGTTGCGCAAGCCCGGCATTTTCAAAACAGAGCGCGAAAAGGAAACACCGGAGGGATATTTTAGGACGACGCAAACTCACAGGACGCTGACTGAAAGACAATGTTTGTGGGGAGTCAGAAGGAACCTACTCGATCGTTTTCATGTTTCCTGTATGCCGCTTCCTGAATGGCAGAACAAGTTCCCAGAGAAAAAATAAATTGAAAAATTCCTATCGTAAGCCACTGGAGGGTTTTGATCCCCCGACCTGCTGATTACAAGTCAGCTGCTCTACCTCCTGAGCTACAGTGGCCTGCAGAATGGTTCTGCCCTGACTAGAGATTATACTTGTTTATTATATGTTTTCACAACGCAGGCGAAATTGAGCACCGGTTCTCAATTCCGATTTATAAACATGATGTGGGAAGATTCATATCATTCGCGGCAAATATCTTTGTGCCATGGACAAGGGCAGCACTTCTGAGAGAACGCGGGAATGGTTTGAGAAGAAGTGGGGGATCGAGGGCATGGTTCCTAACCAGTCCAGGATTAGGAGAAATATAATCCGAAAAGTTATTTTGAATTCCGTTTTCTACGTGCTTTTACTTGCCGCAGTGATCGGTTACGGGTTATACACCGGCATGCTCCTGGCAATTTACCCCTTTATAATTGCATTTTTCATCGCATTTGCAGTCATCATCGCCGTGATATCTTTGCATACCGGTTTCGATCCGTTCGCGGTGATAAAGAGGAAATTCAGGATGATTAAGCGGGACATGGGCAAGAAGTAATCAGATTATAAACGCCGCAAGCCCGAGCAAGAGCCCTGCAAGCGGGGATATTACCCAGGTGGCTGCCACTGTGAGGAACGGTTTCGTATAAAGGAGTTTGAATCTGTGAGAGAAGCCAACGCCAAGAATGGAGGAAGCGAGCGTCTGTGTACTGCTGAGCGGGATTCCTGCCAGCGTGGCAACTTCGACCGCCGCAGAGGATACGATCAGTGATGTCAGTGCATTGTGATACCTCAGGGCAAAAATCTCTTCCCCCACCCTCTTGATCACGCCACCGGACAGAAATATGGATCCTGCCGCAATGGCCACCACCATGAAAACCTCGGTAAGCAAGGTATCCCCCTGAAGTTCCTGTATGAGCCCGAGGGTGTTGGCCCCAAGGGTGAAGCCGGTGAGAAGCGCCACCACCACAAGCAGGATTTTCAGGATCGTTGCCTCTTGCCATATATTCTCCATGGGTCTGCTTGTGGTTGCCCTGTTGATATAAAATGAAAGTATTATCAGTAACACCGGGGCAAGGGTCCATACTGCAACCAGCTTGATCAGGAAATCTGTATCCACTGCCAGCCCCTGAGAGATATCGATTCCGGTGGATATCCCGATCAGTGCCATGGTGAGGGAAAGGGGGGACCTGAAATAAGCGGCAGCAAGGAATATCACGATGGTTCCCGCAAATGCGTATGAGGTCAGGTAATAGTTACCCAGATTGAGTGAAGCTGCTGCACCTCTCATCAGGTATCCCTCAAAAAGCAACCCTGAAGAAAAACCTATTATGCCAAGCGCAACTCCAAATCCACGGGTTACTATACGGGAACCCAGGAGAGTTCCCACTGCCGCGGAAAGATTATTACCTGCGACCAGGGCTGTCAGAACCGATGCTAAAAGCAGGCTGACCAGTTCAAGCAACATGGGGGTCAGACCGAGATTGTGTTGGCAATGTTCAGGATCAGGTCCGATATATCCTCACAGAGATCCAGGAGGTCATCCAGCTTGTGCACCATCTCCATCAGATGCAGGAATGTCAGGTAGGGCAGTTTCCGGCTATCCCTGTAAAGCCTGTCTATAAGATCGTCCTTCAGGTTGTCTACCCTTTCTTCCTTATCCTCGATGGACCGCCTCTCGTCCCTCATGCTGTTGATGTTGCCGGCTATCGCCATTTTCTGGAGAATCTCAAGGGCTTCAACATGATAATCTATCATCTGAGAAAATATCCTGTAGGCCCCGTCAACCTCTCGCACCGTGGCTTCGTCTGTGTTGTTGCCGGCATGCAGGAATCTGCGAATTTCGCGTACCACGAAATAATCCGAATCGATTATTGTGTCACATTTTTCCACAAGATCGGAAAGCGTCCCCATAAGGGTGGAACTGATCGCCCCA
>JAJYPW010000095.1 GCA_021795055.1 Thermoplasmata archaeon | reverse complement strand
AGGTACCTGAGGCACTGTGGTCATACGAGATTGAGCATCAGTTCTGGCACTACATCGAAACCCAGATAGAACTGGGTGCCTAAACGTAAAGCTTCAGATTGATCTTGACATTACAATTTTAAGAAGTGTATTGGGAATTGCCCGGGGTATAAGCAGCTTCAGACTGCCTGTGGCATACTGCATGCTCAGGGAGTCGATTCCGCTGAATGTCTCCTCTGGAATGTAAGCATCCATCGCCTCCGAGTTCTGCCTCGCTTGCAAAGGGTTCTTGGCGCCAGGAATGGGAAGGATCCCCTTGCTTACGATGTACCTGATTGCCAGGGCGGGGATGGAAACGCCTAGCGACACTGATTGCTCCTTAAGATAACCCTTCAAGGGCTGTGACAGTGTGCGGCCGGATGTAAATTTGTTCAGGCTCCTAGAAAGAGTAAAGGGCATCCTGGAGTTAAAATACCTGCCTGTCAGTTCTCCGCGTGCAAGAGGGCTCCATGCAATCAACTCGATCCGGTTCCTGCGACAGTATTGAAGTAGTTCGATCTCTGCTTCACGGTGAACTATTGAATACTGAACCTGGTCGGAAACTATCTCCTCCCGTTCCATGAAGTTCTGTGCCATCTCGAGATACCCCAGAGGAAAGTTACTCACACCGATGTGCTGTATCTTTCCAGCCTTCACGGAGTTCTCAATTGTCCTGAATAGTTTTCTCAGGTTTGTGTAAAAGCTTGGAACCCAATGAACCTGGTAAAGGTCGATGGTTCTCCCGAGATTTCGGATTGATCTCTCTATGCTTTTTTCCACGCCAGAAGAATTATACCCAGCAAGTTTGGTGGCGATGACGGCATCCCTGCCCTTAAGTGATTCTCCGAGAATTTTCTCAGACATCCCTGATCCGTATGCCTCAGCGGTGTCAAAGAAATTGATTCCGTTTTCGTGAGCGGTGATTATGGCGTCTCGTGCGTCCCGATCGGTGTAATCATGCCCCCAGGCAGACATACCCGCCTGCCAGCCGCCAAAACCAACCTTTGAGATCTTTAGGCCAGTCTTCCCGAATGTCCTGTATTCCAATTTACCACTTGCTGCCGGTAAGTCTCTCATACATTGAGCGATAGAGATCTGAGACCTTTACAACCATCTCATCGGGTAGGGGGGTAATATCAGGCTCCTTCAATCCGCTGGATCGCATTTTGTTCAGTTTTTCGTGATAGCCGGAGTTCCTGTAATACTGCCTCACGAATTCTTTTGAGAGCTCCACGACCTTCCCCCTGTCGAAGGATGATTTTTCCCAGAACCTGTCTTCGTCAAGTGTCCCGAAAGTGTCAACCACTACCGGAGTCCGGTTCCAGTCCAGTGCAAACTCTTTCTTCCCGTCTGCATGAATCAGGTCACTTTTTGACACCTGCGATTCTATTATCCTGTCTATCCTCAGGCACGACTCCATGATCTCTGTTAGCTCCCAGTGCTTCAGACCCGATATTTCCAGCGCTTCATTGTATTCAAGGAATCTGTCAAATTTTTCAAACTTTGTCGTGACCTCAAAGAAAGGATCAGGGAGCTTCTCACCGTATTCCGGCATATTACCGAAACCAAGTTTATGAAAATCAATCCTCCCCGACTTCAGCTTGTCCATAAGCGAACCTGCTGCATAATAGCGAACTACAAACTCAAGAGGAATCAGGTACCCTCCATACACTGATGTGTCAACCCTTTCCCGGATTGTGAACTTACTGACTTCCATTTCATCATCCTTGGAGGATATGAAGTGTGTACTGATCCCACGGTCTTTCAGCCTTTGAAACCAGTAGGTGGAAGTCCTGCATAGCGCTCTGCCTTTATCAGGTATCGTTGTGGGAATTATCTTGTCAAAAACTGATATTCTATCCGAGAATTTGAACAGCAGCCTGTCGCCCAGATCATAAACGTCCTTGACCTTCCCCTTCCTTACTGGTTCAATTGGATCCATATCCCTCTAATGGGGAAAAACAGATTATATTTTCTATGTTCCCGATCCAATGGATCAGGTCGTTAGATTTCTTCATGACCTCACCGGGAACGATGCCCTGAGGGCAGAGATTTCCGAAAAGGTGTCCCTTGTAGCCGAAAGGCTTAGAAACGGATGGTCAGATTCTAAGGCAATCCAGGATATTGACCTTGAAATAGAATTGAGGAAATTCCTGCTGGAACTCGCCAGGGGGAGAATATCCGCTGCCGGCAGGTTCAGCAATTCCTATGCACTCTGGCTGGATCGTTTTTCCTCCATGTATTCGACGCCTGAAATTGTTGCAAGATACAGGAGTTCCAGGCTGAAGGGAAGCAGCATCGTTGACATAGGATCAGGCGCAGGAATGCAGTCCATATTCTTCGGGCTGAATTCTACCGTTCAGGGAATTGAGGAATCGGAAAAAAGGTATCTTCTTTCATTACTGAACCTCAGGGAATTCGGGGAATTGCCTGTACGGTTTGTAAATGGTAAATATCCGGGGAATGCAGAATTTATAACTGCCGATCGGGATACAACGTTATATTCCGATCCGCTGAGGGGCAGCGGAAGGAAGTCCGATCCCCAAACTCTTGAACCTGACCCTCGGTCAATTGTACAATATTACGGGGATAGGGTGAAGGGGTTTGTATTTGACATTCCGCTCATGATGAACCCGGATAATTTAGAAATCAGAGGAGAAACTGAATATATCAGCGTTGACGGCATATTGTCCAGGGCAACCCTCTACTCTTCCCCACTGGCAGAGGCCTCCAGGAGTGCAGTACTTTTACCTTCAGGCCTTCGCCTGACGGGGGAACCCAGAACAACGATCTTCAAAGATGGAATTGAGCCTGCACTCGTCATACCTGATCCCGCAATCGTCAAGGCAAACATCCTTTACATGGTTACTGAGGGCAGGCAATTATATCTGGTGCATTCAGACAGCAGACGTCTTGTCCTGGCATCCAGGGATCATGACTGGGACATTCCAGGTGAGCATTTTGATATGATATCCCTTTGCAGTGAGCAGTCTCTCCGATCGGAAATCGCCAAACTGAAACCGTCAAAAGTGATACCGCGTTACAGCATTCCGCCGGAAACATATTACCGGTTTGTTAATTCACTGGAATACGACACAGATGAACCCAACCTCCTGTATCTTATCAAATACGGTGGCAAGATAGCCATTTGCAGGAAGATCATCAGGTAACATTGTCCAGGCACTGGATCGATATGGCCGCTATTTCTGGCCTTTCGGTTACAGCCCCGCAACTGTCATCAACTGAAGTGAATGCAGTGAAAGTACCCTTAAAATTTGGAGCTTCGCCGCGTATGCTCTTGTTTGTGAAGATCTGCACGGTTCGCAATGGTTGAAAGCACTGGAAATGGGAAAAATTGGGCCCTCCAAAGACAGGAGGAGGACTATTTCTTACCCAATCCGCACCTCCTGCAGATTGACATTGCTGCGATATTTTTTATGGGCTGGAAACAGTGTCTCAGGAATCAAAGGTATCCAGAAATGGATAATTCAGTCTTTGTCCTCATAGCCCGTTCCGAACTTAGGGCTCTTAAATCACACTTCGCAGAGATCCTGGAAATCACACCAGATGGTGAATTATCAGGCATGATTGGGGTAGGCACTGCGCTCGGTATCCTCTGCCCGATGGAACCGTTAAATGGCTTCTGTTTGCATCTCAATTCTCATATATATATATATATCTTAATTGAGACAATACCGAAACATTGTAGCGGAAATTGACAAAATATTTGTCTATTGCAGACATATGTCCTCAAAGTTAGTGATTGATCAAGATGCTGAAATTGTATGCGTCGGCAAACCTGCCGACAAGATTTGGCACATTCAGGATTTTCACCTTTACCGACGGCAACAAGAACGAAAATGCCGTTCTGGTGAAAGGGGATGTGACCGGAAAACCAGCCGTTCCTGTCAGGATACATTCAGAATGCCTCACCGGCGATGTTTTTGGGTCAAAACGTTGCGACTGCAGGGAACAGCTTGAAAAGTCCCTGGAGTACATCGAGAGCAACG
>JAJYPW010000094.1 GCA_021795055.1 Thermoplasmata archaeon | reverse complement strand
TTGTCTACATCGATACCGGTATCCCTGGATCGGACACCAAGGTCTTTGTTGACGGTGTTCTCACCCTGCAGGCTAAGACCTCATCCAAAGGGATTATAAGGGCAAGGATCTCGACAGAGACCGGATCAGCCATATACAGTGCCTTGAAAAGCGGCAGAAGGATTGAATTTTCGGCAGACAGAAGTGAAAAGGAGTGAAATGCGCACTCTGCTCAAAGGAAGCTGTAATATATCTGCCCTACGCAGGCTCTTCCTTCTGCGGATCCCATTTTATAGAGAGATTTGAAAGGGTTGTCAAGAAGGAAGTCAGGGATCAGATCAGGTTCCATAATAATTCCGGACGAATTTCAGTTGCCCTTTCTGGAGGTAAGGATTCTTCAGTAATGCTATACAGCCTCGCTTCCATTTTAGGCAGAAGGAAAAATGTCAAACTCACAGCGTTTACCGTTGATGAAGGCATCAGGGGTTACAGGGACAGGAGCATTGAAACTGCAAGGAAGCTTTGCAACAACCTCGGAATTGATCATGAGGTGATCAGTTACTCCAATGTTTTCGATACTACCATGGATGATCAGGTGAGTGCGGGATTGAATGGAAAGAGCCCCTGTGCCATATGTGGCCCGATGAGGCGGCAGCTTATCAACATGGCTGCGGATCGCACTGGATCAGATTACGTGGCCCTGGGAATGAATTCGGACGACATAGCACAGTCCGTGCTGATGAATGTGTCAAGAGGTGATCTCGACCGTCTCCTCAGAATGGCCCCGCACAGGAACGGCATACCGGGACTGATCCCCAGGGTAACCCCGCTCAGGAGCCTTTCCGAAAGGGAGGTGCTTCTTTACTCTATGCTGAAGGAAATCCCTCATGATTCCGGCTGGTGTCCTTACTATTCACAGGCCCAGAGGAACCTTTTCAGGAACGTTGCCGATCAGATCGAGGAAAGGTATCCCGGGTCAAAACTTGCAATGGGCAAACTGCAGGGTCAGGTCAGGAAAGCAATATCCCAGGAGAAAGAAATCTCCATTGACAGGTGCAGGAAGTGCGGAATGCCTTCAAGCAGCGAATTATGCTCTGTTTGCCGGAACAGCGGTGACACCTGATGCATGAGGGAAACGAAAAGCTGGAGGCGTTAGCTGGTGAACTTCTGTCCGCTTTGAAAAGGCAGGTTGCGCAGATCGGCGAAGGGCATTGCCTGCTGTTTTCGGGGGGGCTTGACAGCTCACTCATAGCCCACCTCCTCCCCGAAGAAGCGAAGCTCTGCACAGTAGGTCTGCCTAGATCATATGATATAATCAACTCGATTAACTCCTCCAGGGCGATTGGAAGGACAAATACGATCTTCGAGATTTCTGGGGAAGAAGTGATCAAAGCCTCATCTTCCCTCATAGAAACGTTTCCCGGAATAATGTTGTCAGAACTGGGTTACGAGACGCTCTTTTACCTTGGTGTGCAAAAGTCCAAGGAAAAAACGATCGTGACAGGTCAGGGGGCGGACGAGCTATTCTTCGGTTACATGAGGCTGAGACAGCATCCGGAAATGTTTGAGGAGTATCTTGGAAAACTCACTTCCAGGACTGCTCCAAGAGAAGCACAGATTTGCAGCGATCTGGGTAAGAACCTGATTGCCCCCTACCTTGGGGAGGAAATATTGAGGATATCGGAGAGAATGAGGCAGGAATTCGACTCAGGGGAGATTATCAACAAGGCCGTTCTCAGGATAGCGGCGAGGAAAGCCGGAATACCGGATAGAGTCGCAGACCAGACCAAGAAAGCTGCACAGTACGGATCAGGAATCGAAAAGATCCTGGTAAGGAACTACAGCAAAATCCTGCACGTATGATGCAGCAGATGCACACTCATTGCGGTGCCTTGATCCATTAGCCAAAGTTTTTCAGTACATGATCGATACCGGAAGACTGCAAATGCAGCCAAAGGAAAGCTAGATGGATTACAAGTGGGTGGCCCTGAGCAATACCACTATTGGGGTGCTTATGTCTTCTCTTGACATAAACATAGTATTAATCGCACTGCCCACAATCGGGAAAGACCTTTCGGGGATGACCGCGTTCAATGTGATATGGGTCATACTTGGATACCAGCTGGTCATCTCCGTTGTACTTGTGAACTTCGGCAGGCTTTCCGACCTCTACGGGAGAGTAAGGCTCTATACCCTTGGCTTTGCACTTTTTACCATAGGTTCTGCACTTTGCGGCTTTGCAGCCAACGCTGACCAGCTTATCGGGTTCAGGGTGATACAGGCAACCGGTTCGGCATTCCTCTTTTCAAACAGTGCAGCAATACTGACCGACGCGTTTCCTCTCAACGAGAGGGGAAAAGCCCTGGGAATCAACCAGGTTTCGATCGTGGCGGGATCCGTCACCGGGCTGGTTGTCGGAGGGTTCATAACGTCCCTGATCGGATGGAGGTGGATCTTCTGGGTGAACATCCCGATAGGGATATTTGCAACTGCCTGGTCGTACTTCAAGCTGAAAGAACTTACCGCGACCCCCGTTGTGCGCAGGCTTGATATTTCCGGCAACATCACGTTTGCGCTGTCGGTGCTCCTGATACTTCTTGCTGTGACCATGTATACGGTATCGAGCCTGCAGTTCTGGTTCGCTATCATCATGATCGTGTCAGCCATGGCGCTTCTCACCCTGTTCGTGTACATAGAGAAGGGAAGCAGAAACCCGCTGTTCAATCTGAAGCTTTTTGGGAACAGGGTCTTCAACGCAGGCAACGAGACAATTTTCCTGAATGCGCTTTCCAGGGGATCGTTCACGCTTGTAATGGTCTTCTATCTCCAGGGTCCACTGATGGGCTTCTCCCCGCTTGAAGCAGGCATTTTTCTCGTACCAATGTCCATTGCGCTTTCCATCATGGGTCCGATCAGTGGATCAATATCGGACAGGATTGGGTATCACAGGCCGGTTATAATCGGGTTACTTGTATCTGCAGTTGGGTTCATCCTTCTCGACGGCATCGGGACATCAGTAACTGAGTTCCAGATACTGATCCCTCTGGTACTCATAGGTGGCGGCATGGGAATATTCGCCTCTCCTAACAGGTCTTCAATCATGAATTCTGTCCCAATCACGGAAAGGGGCTTCGCATCAGGTATCAGCGCCACATTCGTCAACGTGGGGAATACCATGAGCATTGGCATCGCATTCCTGATCATGGAATTATCCACTCCAAAGGCAATGCTTGACGCAATATTCTCGGGTAAGCCCATTTCCAGTGCAGGATTTTCAGCTTCATCATTCGTGTCCTCGGTACATCTGGTCTTTCTGGCGTCAGCTGTTATGATCCTTGCCTCCGTCGCAATATACCTTATCGCGTCATATAACACGGGAACCCGCAGGCTCTGGATCAGGGCTGCAGGATAATCTTTATCCTGCCGGGAAATACACTGTGCATGGATACATTCACAATCGACAGGAAAGGTACCGCGCTTGTGATCATTGACCTGCAGAAAGGCATCGGATCAATGCCTGCACTGCCCCACAGCTTTGCTGAGGTTGTGGAAAACACCTCGAGGCTAGTAAGGCAGTTCAGGAAAGAAAAGATGGAGATTTTCTTTGTGCATGTTGCTCTCTCAAGAGACGGGATGGATGCGCTGCATCCTGAAGCGGATCAGCAAGGATTCAGGCGGGCCGGGGATGCACCAGCCGACTGGGCTGATTTTGTCGATGGACTGGATGTCAGGGAGGAAGATCACATCGTAACAAAGAGGCAGTGGGGCGCATTCTACGGCACTGATCTTGACCTGCAACTCAGGAGACGTGGGATAGGCACCATAGTATTGTGCGGTATTGCAACCGACTTCGGCGTGGAGAGCACCGCCAGATTCGCTTACGAATACGGGTACCAGCAGATTTTCGTGGAAGACGCAATGTCCGCGCGATCAAAAGAGGAGCACGACAATTCCATCAAGTTCATCCTCTCCCGTATCGGCAGGGTCAGATCAACAAATTCTGTTCTCGATGCACTGCAGTGATTCTGTTTCGGGCAGCATCTCTGCGGCACCCTTTCCAGGTAAT
>JAJYPW010000093.1 GCA_021795055.1 Thermoplasmata archaeon | reverse complement strand
CAGAATGCCCTGGATATTTTTTTCCTGACTGTTTCCGCATCGTCAAAGATAAATATCCCGGAGTTGGGATCGCTCTTAGACATCTTGATGTTTCCACTGTCCGCAAAGTCCATTCTGGCACCAGCATTGAGACTGGAAACGAGTGAGGTGTGGATGGCAACAACCTTCCTTATCTTCAGCTTGTCCTGGATATCCCTGCAGAGCATGTGGGCATGCCTCTGATCAATGCCGCCAAGAGCAAGGTCATACCCGTTGTAGATTATGTCAGTGACCTGCATCAGGGGGTAGATGTACTTGCTGAAATCCTTGTCGGCATCTTCCTCTGTCCGGCCCATGATCGGAAGCGCACGCCTTATCCTGGGGAGCGTGCCTGCCTTGGCCACGGACAGCAGGGTCTTCCAGTAGTCTGAGGATTGCACGTTGTCCGAAGTCCACAGGAATTTTACCGATGCGGGAAGACCGGCCACAAGAAACACTTCTCTCATGAGTTCACCTGAAGCCCTGATTCTCTCGAGATTGCCGCCAAGCTTATCGTTTATCATGGCATGCCAGTCAGCCAGCAGTATCGTCAGTTCGAGTCCAGTTTGGGCTATATCGGCCAGTTTCCTCGGCCACAGGAGGCCGGTGGCGATTGTGGGAACTCCAGAAGGCTCAAATCCGATATATGCCGATCCACCCGTTGAGATAAGCTGCTTGAGTTCATCCAGCCTGACCACTTCCCTGGTGTTCCTGGTGGCGTAATCTATGGCATCCATTGCGGCTGTGAATGCTCGTAGTTTAATAAGGTTTGATCGCACCTGGATGAAAAGGAGCAGACGGCGCACCGCCTGGGGTTATCATGGTTTCTCCCCGGCATCCCAAAATCGTTTCTCATCCTGTCGACGGTGAAAACTACCTTCGTTCGGAGTTCGACGGTATTGTCAATCCTGAAAGCCTGGTTCCTGTACTTCAATATGCCGTAAGGTACCCTGTAGCCCTGAAATTCCTCCTCGAGGATCAAGAAGTAGGCGCCCATTTGCATCAAATGGCCATCCCTGGGAGTATCTGTATCCGTACTCTTGTATTCATAAGGAATTATCGAATTCCCTTTTCGTACCACCGCGTCCGGCTTGCCTGAGATGCCGTATCTCCTGCTAATCAGTGTCTGTCCTCTTGATTGCAGGTCCCCATAGATCTGCCTGCCTCTCGGTATTGAAGTATATGCCTTTCTTTTCCTTGCAGCGACAATGCCGGCAATAGAGATCAGGATGAGCGTGACAAGCACATACGCGATTGGACTGATCATTCAGATCAGCACCGCTACCAGGAAAGCAATTAGCAGGAGCAATAAGACAGTCATGCCGGTTATCAATCTGTTGCTTGTTTCGATCTTTCTGCCGATCTGCTGGTGATTCATGTAGCCCGTCATCAGCCTTCTGTTGGAACCAGACTCCCTGGGAGTGCCGTTCTTGTCAAGGAACCAGGCTACCGAACAGAACTGGTATTCAGCTATTTCGGAAGCACTGATATTCTTCCTGCTACCGGTTACTGGCCTTGAATTATCTGAATCCATATGTCCCCCATTTTCTCCTGTTTCATTGTTATCTTTTTCTGGCGGCCAAGGAACGTGCTGTAGATCAGGAATTTCTTTCTTTCCAGGTCAATACTGCCCCATATGCTTTCCATCCTCATCAGGTCAGAGCCTGCCCGAACTATTCTTTTCCAAATTTCCGCAATTTCCAGATCCGGCTGTTCAGGATGAATTTCGGAAAGGATGCTGTCTATGTCCTTCTCTATCTGGACGGCGACTTTTGGTTTCTCGATTATCTTTCTTGACTGGTAGGCGTTCCTTATTGCCTCAAGAACCTCCATAACCATGATCTTTGTTCTCTCATGCCTTACTATGGGTTCCACAGGATCCTTTTCATGTAACAGGGCAGAAGCCTCAATACCGTTCATATCCGCAGGATCAGCAGCTTCCTCCAGAATTTCGACTGGCCCATCAGTTTCATCCGTGTCCGAGGACATCGATTCAATCAGGTTCTCCGTCTTTACAAATAGGAGGTGCCAAGCACTCATCATCAGGAAGCCTGCCTGGGAGAAATCCTTCAGTCTGTCGTGGATGAAGCTCTTTATGAGTTTTGTTATCGCATCTATGCTGACGTCCCAAGGATCCATTTCCCCAGTTTCACACATTTTGACTACAGTGAAGACAACCTTGCTGAAAGGATCCCGGAAATCAGACTTCTCTGAAAGTATTATTTTTCTGTATTCAGAAGTGTCTGCCTCAAGCACTGTCCCCTGAACCACGATGCTCTTGAGAATCTCCTCCTGCATCATTCCTCGTCACTCTCCTCCTTTTCCTTGTCAGCAAAACTCTTGAAGAAGACTTCGGAATTTTCATCGTCAAAGGTGGTGACGCCAATGATGTTGTCAGCATATTTCAGCATAGCCTGCCTCAGGGAAACTGCTATGATCTGCGACTTTCGGGAATTCTCCTTGAACATTCTCCCGACACGCTCCGCATTTGCGCCGTCAAGGAACATGTCCACTTCGTCCAGGTAATAGACCGGTGATGGGTTTATCCTCTGTATGGACATGATGAATGCCAGCGCCGTCAGACTTTTTTCCCCCCCGCTGAGCGCTTCGATCTTGCTGAAGTTGCTTCCCTTCGGCCTTGCCTTGATGTAAACCTCCGCTTCCATGGGATTTTCCCTGTCCGTGATTTCCAGACCAGCTTCCCCGCCATCTGACAGTACATAGTATATTGAATTTATCTCTTTGTTCACAGCATCGAACAGTTCAAGAAAGGTCAGTTTCTTCTGGTTGTTTATCTGATCCATCAATTCCTCAAGGGATGATTTTTCCTTTCCAAGTTCCTCTATCCTTCCCCTGAGCAGTGTCACTTCGTTCAGTTCGGTGGTGTATTGCTCAATAGCCCTATGATTGACACTCCCCAGAGCAGCTATATCTGATGTGAGTTCTGAAATGCGTCTCTTCAATTCGCTTGTAGACATGTCGGTCGCAAGTACCTTCCCGGTTATCTGGGACCTCTGTGCGTCAAGCTCCTCAATTTTGCTCTTGATAGTGGACATTCTCTCAGAAAGGGATGCGCGCGATTCCCTTGCCTCACCCGTTTCGCTGTTCACCAGTTCTTTCTTTCCGGCAAGTTCCCTTTCAAGGCTTTCGCTTGATTTCAGTTCAGACAATAGGGATGAGACCTCAGTGTCTATCTCGCTCTGTACCTTTACGAGGGACTCCATCTCAATATTGACGGATTCCAGCTTTTCTTCTGCCTTTTTTATTCTTTCCTCAGTTTCCTTGATTTCCTGGTCATCGAAATCCATCGTTTTGCCAAGACTGCTTGATTCCACCCTCTTTTCCCTGATTAAGGAATCAAGTTCTCCCCTGGATTTGACCAGTTCATCCCTAGCTCCGAGCATCGAGGTTCTGGAGGATTCCAGCTCCACTTTTTTACTTATGAGTTCCGGGGAAATCCTTTCCATTTTGGAGTATACCGTTTTCCTCCTTCCTTCCAGTTCGTCCCTGCTCTTCTGTAATCCCGCGATTTCACTTCTTTTAGCGGTTATGAAACCTTCAATTTCAGCAATTGAGCTATCCGTTGCTGCAATTTCCTCTTCAACCTTGCTGAGCTTTGGTTCATTGTCGGATACAATCTTTTCATAAAGTTGGGTCTCACGGTTGCCGGCAGCTGAATTTCCGGAGGCCTCAGTCAGTTCAAGAGTTATTTGCCTCAACCTTTCATCAATTTCCTGTATCTCGGAGTCCAGGGTCTTGATCTCAGTTTCCTTTGCGGATATGTCAGCCATGAGCCTGGAAAGCTTCATTTCGTCCGCGATAGAGTTATGCGATTCCAGATACCCTCCGGTAATTGCCCCATTTGCCTCGAATATATCCCCATCGAGTGTTACCATCCGGACGCCGCCCATATTCTTCCGTGCAGACTGGATATCGCGCATCAGCAGTGTATCACTTAAAACAAGCAGGACAGCGTTCCTGAACTGTGGATCGCATCCTACTACTTCATGCATGAAGCATAGCGCCTCACCT
>JAJYPW010000092.1 GCA_021795055.1 Thermoplasmata archaeon | reverse complement strand
GATCTCGGATCTTGACCCGGTTGAGGTGAGGCAGAGCATTCTTAAATCATTGGAATCGAATGTTGTCAAGGTTGAGGGCAATATGTCCCAGAAAGGGGAATCCTTCCGTCTCAAGGTACTGGCAATCAGCAAGGTCGAAGACAGTGACGTGATGGCCGAACTTCAAAAGGAGCAGTGATTATTTGGAATATTCAAAGAGAGAACCGTCAAGATGGATTTTTTCAAGGGAACTTAAAGATTCCAACCAGCTGGAGGGATCGAATAACGACGAAAGATTCAGGCCGTACATTGTGACGCCGCTTGGCACAATGGTCAAGAGGATTATGGTATGCGGGGTTGTCGCTTCCTCGAACTCTGAGGAGACATCTTCCAAGATTGTACTGTCTGACCCCGTGGGATCATTCTACATTTCCGCATCATCAGCCGGATTCAACGAGCTGGTCCGTGGGGAAATGAAGGAATTCAATGCAGGAGATATAGCACTTGTGATGGGCAGGGTTACCCATTTCAAGACCGATGAAGGGGCATTCATGTTCACCGTGAATCCGGAGCGAATCTGGCCAGCCACTGACCTGACCAAGAAGTTCTGGAATTCTAGATCACTCAGAATTGCGTCCAGACGGCTGCTTGCAATCAGGGAGGCACAAAAAGTCCCAAATCCAACACCGGCCACGTTATCTAGACTTGGATACGCAAGGGAGGAAGCCGAGTTTGCAATTAACGCCGTGACGAGGTACCCTGACTACGATTTCGGAAAACTGCTGGAAACCATCAGCACCTCAGTATCAAAGGATCAGTCGGGCGAGATTGCGGAAGCCAAGAAAGTCATCATGGAAATTATTAAGAAACATGAGGGCGACCCGAGGGGTGTCAGCTATGAGGAGATTGCCAGCGAGGCCTCGTCCTTTGGCATTGAGAAGAAGACAGTTGACGATTCGCTCAACAGCCTAGGGAACGATGGAGACATATACGAGGTCTCGCTGAAGAGATTCAAGGCGATCTGATAAACATGGAAGACCGTTTTCTCGCGAAAATACGCAGGGAATCAGAGTATCTTGAAAAAAAGACCCTCAGCCTTGAGAATGAGGTAACGGAACTTGAAAAGACCATCAAATTCAATTCGGGTGTGCTTGAAGGAACTGTTAAGGATCTTGAGGAAACAGGACTGCTGATTGATACTTTGAGGAGGCTGATGAAGTGAATTCTGAGGAACTGGATCTCGCTTCTGACATACTCCGCCTCGATAGCGAGGAAAAGAAGGAGCTGCTTGCTTCAGGCGGAAGATATGATGGGGAGGTGGCCCGCCTTCTGGATTCATACCGCAAATATTCAGAACTTCTGGAACGGAAGCTATCCCTTGATTCCAGGTACGCAAGCCTCAACTACAAGCTTTACGAGACATTCATGGAAGTCCACAAAAATACCATTATAATAAGCGCCCTTAAATCAGAGGTATCTATCAAAAAGATAGAGTTAGGGGGAGAGGCCGAGGACAGGATAGACAGGCTGCTGAAAAAATACCTGATTATAGAAAAATTCTACTGATTTACCACTTCAATTTAAGGTCTCTTGCTGCCTTGACCTCATCGACCCTACCGACCGCAGTGTTCTGTGGGAGTTTCTTGAGTTTTTCCGGATCCTCAGAGGCTGCCCTTATCAGCGCTTCCGCGAAGGTGTCTATGTCATCCTTGCTTGCAGATTCGGTCACCTCGATCATCATTGCCTCATGCACTGTCAAAGGGAAATACACAGTCGGTGGATGGATTCCCTCGTCCAGCAGGAATTTGGCGATGTCCAAAGCCCTCCTGCCAGTGTTCTCCGAGGAGATCACGACCTCATGTTTCTTAAGCTTGCCTTTGGGGACCAGGTAGGTCGAGGCAAGTTTCCTGGCGAGATAATTTGTATTGAGCACTGCTGTTTCGCTCACATTTTCAAGTCCTTCCGAACCGTTGCGCCTGATGTAGGCCCAAGCCCTGAGAAGAATCCCGAAGTTGCCAAAATATGCAGACACCTTTCCGATGGTGTGTTTTAGGCTGCTGTCAAGCACGTACTTTCCATCCCTGTATCTGATCACCGGTACCGGCAGATACTCCGCCAGCTTTCCCCTGACACCAACAGGACCAGCGCCAGGGCCACCACCGCCATGGGGTGTAGCGAACGTCTTATGAAGGTTAAAATGGGTGATGTCGAAGCCCATCTTTCCGGGGGCAGTCTTGCCCAGAATGGCATTGAAATTCGCACCATCATAATACAGGAATGCACCTGCCTCATGAACAAGTCTTGCTATCTCCTCTATTTCCGTTTCAAATATGCCCAGTGTGTTCGGGTTTGTGATCATCAGCGCTGCCGTCCTTTCCGACAGTGCAGCCTTGAGTGCATCAACGTCGACAGTCCCGTTGCCGTTGGACGGAATCTCAATTGTCTTGAATCCCCCCATAGCGGCGGAAGCTGGGTTGGTGCCATGGGCCGAATCGGGAATCAGAATTTCGTCCCTGACGTCCGCGACGCCAGCGTCCTGGAAATATTTCTTCACTATGCATATTCCGGTGAATTCTCCCTGTGCGCCAGCCGGGGGCTGGAGAGACACCTCGTCCATGCGGGATATATCCTTGAGCATTTCCTGAAGCTCATACATCACCTGCAGCGATCCCTGAACAAGGGATTCATCTGAAAGGGGATGCATCTCCGAGAATTCTGCCATCGAAGCTATCCTGTCTGCATACTTGGGGTTGAATTTCATGGTGCATGAACCAAGAGGATAAAGTCCCGTATCGACTGAATAATTCATCTGTGACAGCCGGGTAAAATGCCGGATCACATCATACTCCGACACTTCTGGAAGCATTAGCGATGACCTTCGAATTTCTGCAGGTATCCAGTCAGGAACCTCGTCCTGATGCAGGAAAAACGACGAACCTGATGAATATTCATTCAGCATCCTTTCAGCATATCTTGCCTGCCTGAACTCCATCAGTTACCACCCGCCGCCTTGACAAGGGACTGAATATGCTCCTGAGTGGTTGCCTCAGTTACAGAGAAGAAATAGCCTCCCTTTGAATCTGTAGTAAGGATTCTGCCGGCTGCGATTCCGCCCGCTATGCAGCTATCGTGAAGCCTTGATGAAAGCGTCTTCTCATCAAGCTGCAGGTTAATAAGGACATCCGAAAAAGGAATACCTTTCAGCGCAAATTTGCCAATCTTTGCCCTCTCAAACGAATCCAACAGGAGCTTTGAATTGCTAAAAGTGCGGGCGGCGACGCTCTTCAGGCCACCTGACCCAACTGTTGCGAGGTAGCTCAGCGCAGCAACTGCCATAAGGGCCTGGTTGGAACATATATTGCTCATTGCCCTGTCTCTTCTTATGTGCTGCTCCCTGGTCTGCAGGGTCATCACGAAGGCCCTTCTGCCCTGAGAGTCCGTAGTTTGCCCCATAATTCTTCCCGGCGACTTTCTAAGATATTCATTGGCAAACGAGAAGAGACCGAGATATGGCCCTCCAAGATTGAGATGGATGCCAAGCTGCTGTCCCTCGCCCACGGCAATGTCGGTGCCGTATTCTCCGGGTGGCTTCAATATGCCAAGGCTCACGGGATCATAATAGGTTATGAGAAGCGCATTCTTCTTGATCGATGCAATCTTCGTTACGTTTGGATCAATTACCCCGAGGGAGCTTGGATTCTCGGCAACTATGCCGAATGTATGGTCGGTGATCTTTGCCTCAAGATCTTGCATGTCAATCTGCCCAGTGGATGGATCGATTCTGTAAGGTACCATTCTCACTGGGAGCCCTGCCAGGTAATTCTCCATTACACTGAGTCTGTTCCTGTACATGATAGAAGGTACCAGGATTTCATCCCCATTAGAGCATCTGTATGCCATCCTCGCGGCCTCACCAAGAGCTGTCGGCCCATCGTACATGGAGGAATTTGTAACATCCATTGCGGTAAGATCGCTAATAACGCTCTGGTATTCGAAAAGGGCCTGCAGCATTCCCTGGGATATTTCAGGCTGATAGGGGGTATAAGAGGTCTGGAATTCGCCCATTGATACCACGGTATCGA
>JAJYPW010000091.1 GCA_021795055.1 Thermoplasmata archaeon | reverse complement strand
AAGTTCCCTGTGGAAAGTAAAGTACTCTATATCCATTCCTGCATATTTCGGGTTCTTCTTCCTGTATGCTTCAAGCCCCGGCAGGAGTTTGTCCCACATTGGTATTGCCATGTTTTCCAGACCGAATTCAGCACCAAGAGCCTCGAAATAGTCACCCGCAAAATACGTTCTCATCCCGTCCAGCCAGGCCTTTGTGGCTGGGTGTTGCCTTCTCTTGACCATCTCAGCTGGCTCGATGCCGATGCTCCTAAGGTATCTCCTGTAAAGCAGTTCGTGTCTCTTCTTGGGGTCCATGTCACCCAGTTCCGAGACGAGTATCGTTGTGAGATTCTCAGCGTCATTTTCGTTAGGCGTATTCACAAGCAATGTCGAAAGAATAGACGGCCATTCCCTGGTAAAATGGAAAAATTCTATCGAAAATCTCAGGAACTCATCTTCGGAGATGTCTCCCCTGGAAAAGCGGTCTATGAATGCATTCTTCGTGGCTGGATGCGCTTTGACATACCCATATACCTTTGAATAAAAATCTCCCTCTTGCTGACCCTGCATTTCAAATCTATTTCATATGCAGATTCACATATTAAGTTTTATCGGTTATTTGCTGGAATTTATTATCATTTGCACAGGCTATAATGAGAATATCTTCAGTGGATCAACTGTTTCTCCGAACTCACTTTCAAGATACCTGCTGAAAACATCGGCGCTGAATTCGGGTGGTGGTTGAATGACAGCACGGCTGGCCGTGAAGAATCTGTGCACCCTGAGGTAGCCAACCAGGTAGGCTGCAAAATTTCTCGAGTCCTGTGGAATGCCTGACAGGAAACTGCCTGATCGCAGTTCGCTTGCTTTAGGTATCCTGAAACCTTTCCGGCAGACCATGTAAAATCGGGTGTTTCTTCTCTCCAGGATTGTGATATTCTCCAGATCAGGGAAGTGATCCCTGTTCCTGATAAGTCTCAGCAAAATGTCATAGAGCAAATGCCCTTCGCCGTTCTCGGTCACAAATATCTTCTTCGATCCTTCGTAAGCCTTCAGCTTCTTCAGAATTCTATCCTTTCGGGAGAGATCGCTGACCTCGATTTCACAGATATAGACCTGGCTTCCATCCGTGACCATAAGATCAGGCCTGTTTCCATCATAAACAATTGGAGGGATGTTGCTGAATCCATGTTTGCTGCAAAATCCCCTGAACCTTTCGAGAAGCACGGAGTGTGTATCGATTCCACTGGACAGGTAGGGAACTGAGCTTGCTACCGGTTTCCCATGCCTAGTTACCGATCTCATCACATGAGAACTGAGTTTTTCGCTGTCAACATCTCCCACAGGTGAAGTCCTGAATGTCTGTGCCCCCCTCAGGACTGAATTGCGATCCAGGTATGTGACTGAAAATTTTTCCTGTGAAATCAGAGTATTTTGCAGCCTTGGAAAGTTGCTCACGCCATATACACTGGATAACGTCCTGGCATCTTCAGCCGACTGCTGGAAGCAGAAGTAGTTCCGAACGTTGGAAAGCAGGGCCGATCGCATCCGTGGCGAAAAGAAAGAGATTGACTGTGTGGATATTGTAAGCGATATGCCGAATTTCCTTCCCTCGTTCAGCATGGTGTAGAGGAAGTTCTCGGGCAGCTCCTGGGCTTCATCAAGGACGATATGGATTTTCTGTGATCCTCCCGCAAGCAGGGAAGCCCATATTCTCGCCAGCAGGAGGGATGATGCGACCCGGATGCTGTATCTCGATGCCCTCGACTTCGAGAAGTCACCCACCAGCAGGGATCCGTTACGTGTCGTGAACTCACTCAAATCGAAGGTATCGTCCTGGGACATGAGGCATGAGATAGACCTGTCCGAGAGAAGGCTCACGAGTTTGTTCAGAGTGCTTGAAGTGTATTCAGACCATTCCCTCTGGTTGGCCGATGTTCTCTGGATAAAAAGCCCAAGCTCCCTGTCGGGCATCGTTTCCATGGCAGAGAGAAGTTTCTTTCGATCCAGCAGGATATCCGCAAATTCCCTGATGCTGCTTATCTTTCTTTCCTGAACAAGCCTTGTCATCAATGTACCAACAAGAACCTGCAACCTCGGTCCCCACGTTCCCTGGGAAAGCTCTTCATCCAGCGCCAGCAGATCTCTGAGTACGCCTGTTACGATCTGTGCCCTTTCTGGCCTGTCGATAGAAAATGGATTCAGCCTGATTGATAGCTTTCTGCCGTCTTTCTCCGTATCACCCGTGCTGAAATAGTACAACTCATCAGGATTTGTGCCGGATATTACGGATTCTGAAAGCGTTCCATGCGGATCCACAAGGATCACGTTGGATTTTCGGGCGACAAGTTCCCTTATGATGGAATAGAGGAGACTGGTCTTACCGCTTCCAGTACGACCGGTAACCAGCGAGTGCATCTCAAATGTTTCCGGGGGAATGCGGAATGCCTTTCCCTCCGCACTTATACCGATGGCTATACCATCTTCAGGCCCTTCCCTGCGTTTACCGAGCGCAGGATCGTATCGAAACAAAGTTACCGTTCAGTTCCTTTTTTCGATCGGGATATAGGGTATCGGACCGCGTTCGCCCACATAGCTGCTTCTGGGCCTGAAAAGCTTGTTATCGGATACGTATTCCAGGCTTCTGGCCACCCATCCCGATGTCCTTGAAGCCGCGAAAAGTGAGGTGAACATATCCGGGTGGAAACCCAGTGAGTCGTACACCATCCCTGAATAGAAATCGACATTCGGGAATATTCCCTTTGTCCCGAGTTTGCTTATCATCACGTCCTCTATTTTCTGCGCAGTGTCAAAGAGCTGTCCCTTTCCGTTCCTGGCGGTGACTTCCCTGGCAAAGCCTTTCAGGATCCTTGCCCGGGGGTCATAGACCTTATACACCCTGTGCCCGAATCCCATTATCTTCTCCTTTTTTTCGAGTTTTTCGCCGATTATCTTCTCAACATTTTCCGGCTTTCCGACTTCCGTTATCAGCTTCAGCGCCATCTCGTTGGCGCCCCCATGGAGCGGGCCTTTCAGTGTGCCGATCGCTGAAGTCAGGGCCGAGTAGATATCGGAAAGAGATGAAATTGTTACCAATGATGAGAATGTCGACGCATTGCTTCCATGATCAGCATGGAGCATCAGGCAAACGTCCATTATTCTCTCTGCCGATTTATCAGGCTTCTTGCCTGTTGACTGGTACAGCATGTTTCCTGCAAGAGAAAGGTCAGGTGAAGGCTTCACATACTTTCCACCCTCTGCAGCACGTCTTATCGAGGATACCAGTGCTGGGATCTTCCCGACAAGTTCCACACCGATCTCCCTCTGGTCACCGTCGGTGATGTGATCCGCTCTGGTGTCGTTGGCCCCAAGGAGAGAGACGGCAGTTCTCAAGAGAGATGTTGGATATTTGTTTGAATGGGCCCATATGAGATCAATAACTTCACCAGGCAGGCTTGAGGATTTCATGATCACATCCCTGTAGGACTTCAGTTCGCTGGTTGTGGGCAGATGTCCTTTTATCAGAAGGAATGAGACTTCTTCATAATTGGAGTGCTGTACTAATTCCTCTATGTTGAATCCTCTGTATACCAGCCTACCGGCCTCGCCGTCCACGAATCCGACCTTTGTTTCCGATACAATAACCCCTTCCAGTCCCTTAAAAACTGCATTAGCATCCATAACTCTAACCGGTTTGTTATTTCAACGGAATTTATACTTTTTTGCCATAAGACGTTAGGTTACAAATCTCAACCATTAAATTTCATAATCGCGTAATCCTGAACATGACGGATGACCTGAAAGGCCAGAAATTTATTATTGCCGGATACGGGGAACCTCTGGGGGATGCAATTTGCAGGATACTGTTATCTCACGGCGCTGTACCTCTGCTGGTGTCTAGGAACCATGAAGCCCTGAAAAACGCGTCTCTGCGCCTTGAAGGTTCTGATTATTATCCCTGCGACCTCTCTGATGATAGTTCTCTGCGGAATCTTTACGATCACGTAAAAGAAAAATTCGGTTCTGTAAGAGGTATTGTAGTGACCGTTGGAGGATTCTTTTACGACGACGTGCAGTCTCCCGGTAACACTCAATC
>JAJYPW010000090.1 GCA_021795055.1 Thermoplasmata archaeon | reverse complement strand
GAGTATCCGGGTGTAGCAATAAGGTATTTTCTCCTCAACTCAAGATATTCCTCCGAGCTTTTGTATAACGCGGAAGTGTTTGTGTCATCCGTGGAAGGTTGGAAGCGGCTCCAGAGAGCCTTCCTTGCACTCATGAACCAGCATTCCTGCCCAGAGGGATGCGACGTTGAAAAGGACTCGAGGGACATCATTAATTTAATGGACGAAGACCTCGACACCAGGGAAACAATTGCGAAGCTGCATGTAATAGCGACGGAAGTTTTCCGCGGGGACTTGACCCCGGCGCAGAAACGGAAGTTCGCGCACATTTACAGATTCGCCAATAGTTTCCTCTCAATATTCGCTGAGGAACAGCGCGGACTGGACAAGGTCGTGGAGTCCCTCATAGCGCTTAGGAACGAATTCAGGGAAAGGGGAATGTACTCTGAATCGGATCAGATAAGGGCCAGGTTGAGGGAAGCGGGTATCAACCTTGAGGACAGTGGAAAGGAGACCGCGTGGAATGTGACAGGGTGAGAAAGACGGTCGAAAAAACAGCCATAATCGTGGTAGATCTCGTTCATGATTTTGTAGATGGGAAATTCGGATCGGATCATGCGAAGGAGGTTGCCGGAAAAACCAGGGAATTCCTTTTGGGATCAAAAAACATGGAAATAGTGATGACACGTGATTGCCACATAAGGGATGATCCCGAGTTCTCCGTATGGGGGGAGCATTGCCTGCAGGGCACCAAAGGAAGCGAGCTTGTCCCGGAGTTAAGTGGCATCGACTCTTATGTGGTGACAAAGAGGCACTATGATGCTTTCTACGACTCCGACCTTGACGGGTTCCTCAGATCAAGGAGAATAACCTCGCTGCTTGTTTGCGGAATCAGCACGGACATATGTGTCAGGCATACGGTGGCAGGGGCCTTCTTCAGGAATTACAGAATAACGGTTGTGGGAGACCTTTGTGCATCTATAGACCCTGATGCGCATGAGATTGCACTGAAGGAAATGAAAAACATTTACGGTGCGTCTGTAATAATGTCAGGAGAAGTGAAAATGTGAAGGACTTCAATATCGCGGAAATAGGCGATATTAGGAATGGCCTTGCTTCTGACGTTTATTTCGAAAGGAGCCAGACTCTTCTGAAGGGTTTTCCGGATGCAACGGTGACCGCCGAGATAACGGTCTCCGGTGCACATTTTCCATGGATATTATTTTCCGGGCTTGATGAGGTGATAACCCTGCTCGAAGGCAGGAGGCTGAATCTGAGTGCCATTCCAGAAGGAACCATTCTGAGGCACCGGGACGACAGTGGAATTCCTGTGCCCTTTATAACGATAACCGGCCAATACAGGGAATTTGCAGTGCTCGAAACCGTAATGCTGGGATTCATATGCCAGTCATCAGGAATATCTACCTACTCCTCAATTGTACGAAAGGCATGCGGGGATACGCCATTTTTTTCCTTTGGCATAAGGAGGATGCATCCCGGAATCTCCCCGATGATTGACAGGGCTGCCTACATTGGCGGCGCCGACGGAGTTTCCGGAATTCTTGGTGCGAGGCTGATAGATGAAACTCCCGTTGGAACGCTTCCGCATGCCGTATCAATAATATATGGAGATAACGCAGTGTTTGAGGCAATATCCAAATCTGATAAGAGGGATGGGCCGAAGGTCGCACTGATAGACACTTTTGAGGACGAACGCTTCGGTGCCGTCAAGGCGGCTGAGATGATACCGGATCTTGATTATGTGCGGCTCGACACGCCATCTTCAAGAAGGGGAAATTTTGCAGCAATCATAAGGGAGGTCCGCTGGGAACTGGACCAGAGGGGCTTCAACAAGGTCAAAATCATGGTATCCGGAGGTCTCACGGCGGAAGACATACCGGTGCTGAAGAAGGCTGGCGCAGACGCGTTTGGGGTGGGAACATCAATTGCGTCGGGAAAGACGGTCGATTTCTCAATGGACATAGTGGAGGTCGAGGGCAAGAGTATCTCCAAGCGTGGGAAATACTCAGGGAAAAAGATTCTCCTCAGGTGTGATAACTGCCATGCCGTAAGGGTGCAGATCGGCAGCGATGAATCAATATGCAGATGCGGAGAGAAAATGAAGCCCATGCAGAAAGAGTTCCTCACGGGAGGCGCTAGAACTTCAGTATACGAGAAACCTCAGCAGATACGAAAGCGCGCATTAGAGGAACTGAGCTACTTCTCGGCTGTAGAAGCGGAACAGTGACCTGTGTCAGACAAAAATTGCAAAATATTATTATAATCCTCTATTAATATCCCTCATGTGAAAGTCACCAGCAGCATAGGTTTGGTTTCCACCCTGGCAATAGCCATTCTGCTGGTCTTTTCGGTCACATACAGCTATGAGGAGGTTACAGGGTCGTCGGTGCATCTGGTCGTGGATCAGGTAAGCGTGAATTACAGTTTTGAGGGAATCAGCGCGACAGTCCATGCGAATGCAACAACCTCGGGCATCATTCCAGTCACCATTTCCACGCTTGGAAGGACTGCTCAGGTGGTTGCAGGCACGATATCACACTTCATCCTTAACGAAACACTGAACCTTTCCACTCTCTATCAAATGGGATTTCCAAAAATCTCGGTAAACATCCCTCTCAACCTGACCGTTACTCTGGCTGCCCTCTTCTTCTCCAGCCTGGTGAACCTTGAGGCAGGCAACGTTACTGTCACCAGCCCGTTCAGCAACCTTGCGCTGAACCTGAGTTCCGAGGGCAACGGGATATTCGGCATTTCAGGGTTCGCAAATTACATGTGGAACTATTCTTTCAGCGAAATCTCTGCGCAACTCTTAAATTCGGGCACTGTCATTGGCACTATCCTGATCGACAACATGTCTAACGGAATGGTTTCTTTCTCGGGGTCAGCAAACCTCGTGGGTACGGCGTTTGACCTGGTGATACAGAACCTGACCCTACCCCTGGTGAATAATGGTGTGGGCCAACTTGTCATTCCCGTTGGATGATCCTTTTTTCCTTCAGCAACCTGATCAGGCCAGGGACCTCTCCCACTTCATCTATGAAGTAATCGGCGGTTTCGCTAACCCTCATGGATCCATGCCTGATAAGCACAGCAAAAGATCCAAGTTTACGTGCCGGGATCATGTCATTCTCAGAATCACCTACGACGAGCACCTCATCCGGCTGAAGCCCCATCCGTTTCAAGGCTTTTGAGTAGGGCTCTGTGCCTGGCTTTCCAGTGAAGACATCATCAATTGTGATCACCGGGATATCGGGGAGGGAAAGCATATCCACAAGTGCCCGCCTGGATGAGGTGACAATGGAAATCCTGACTCCATCGGAGGTGAGCCTGGAAAAGGTTTCGTTTACGTCCGGAAACAGGGCGATTGTGCCGAGATAGTTTCGGAAATTTTTCTCCTCCTCCATTTCAATTCCCGCAGGGTTATCGGAGTAAAGAGAGGCAAGGTAATCTCCAGGCAGACCGATAAGCGGCCGGATTTCTTCCCTTGACAAATTTATCCCGAACCTGGAAAATGCGTCTCTCCACGCAGTTACCCTCAATTCCAGGGTGTCAATGAGCGTGCCGTCAAGATCGAATATGACACCGTTTATTCTTTTAGCAGTCAACACTTGATAGCACCGTCCATGCAGCACCTTTGCAGGCGCGGGGTCTGCCATGCGCAGACAGGTTTCCGGAGCTGGAACAACGTCTCAGCAAGCAACAGGAACGAGTCATGCAGAGGAATAATTTATAGTTGCGGGACATGGCAGGATATGAGAGCCTCCTTCCTTGAGAAACTGAATGAATATCCTGTGGTCAGAGATACGCCTGAGCCAGTTCCAGGACCTGACGAAGTGGTGATTCATCAGACGCTGACGGGGATATGTTACAGGGATATACTGACAATGGAAGGGTTCTTTCCCCGTGCCAGGCTTCCGATTATCCCGGGCCATGAAATAACGGGGACTATCGTCTCGGTTGGTGAAAAAGTGACTGGGTTTTCAATAGGCGACAGGGTATCCAGCCTCATATATATCCCCTGCGGAGAATGCCGCTACTGCAGATCTGGAAACACGAACCTGTGCCAGAATAAGCAGACCTATGGCGAGACAATCAATGGATCGTACGCGGAATATATATCGGTGAGTGGCAGGGGACTGGTCAAGGTCCCGGAAAAGG
>JAJYPW010000089.1 GCA_021795055.1 Thermoplasmata archaeon | reverse complement strand
CCTCAGCAGCTCTCCAGTCATTCATGGTCGCCAGCAGCACTGCATCGATTCCGTTCATTATTCCCTTGTTGTGTGTTGCAGCTCTGTATGGATCCAGCTCCGCCATCCTGCAAGCCAGCAGGAATCTGTCAACCCCGCCGCTTCCCCCGAGATGTTCCTTGGCAAACACTGCTGATGCTCTTGAAATCCTGAGGGACGAAAGATTGGATAGAATCTTCATGAAAACCTCCCCTCCGGTTAGTTGCTCCACCATCGGGGCAATTCCCTCCGCCATCGTATTGACAATATTGGCTCCCATTGCGTCCCTGACATCAACTATCAGATGCAGGCACATGATCTCCCCTATTTTCCTTATTTCCAGGTCACGCGCACCGGCCCCAAGGGTGCTGAGGGTCCTGGAGAATGAATTGGCAAGCTTCAGTAGCTCTGTCTTTGCCGAGATGAGTTTCTTTGAGGCAGCCTCAAAATCAGCAAGGTGGGAAATGAAAATCTGCCCGATCATGAGCGGTTCCGTACTGTCTGCCGAGAAACCGCCTTTTTCACCTGCTAACTTTGCAGAATAGGAGCAGGCGGCAACTATGGAAGGCTCCTCGACTGCCATGGGAATTATGTATGGTTTGCCATTGATCACAAAGTTCGTTGCCAGGCCCACAGGAAACTCTATCCTGGTAAACACATTCTCAATCATCCTTGAAGCGGTATCCTCGGTGAGAGCCGGGCCTGAAAGCAGGGAGATCTCCTCTTCTGTGAGATTGGAGAACTGTGAGATAAGGGCAACCCTCTCCCTTACGGTTTTATCCTTGAATCCACTGAAACTGCTTGGAAACGGCATTTTGAATCCAACATCAAGAGCATCGCAGTTCATAACCGTTTCACAATGCATTCATATTTACCCCGCAAACCAATAAATAATGATGCAGGTTATGTCTCAACAGATGATAAGAAACAGGAGCATAGTCACTATCGATGATGTCGGAGATGACGATCTGAATGAGATATTCGCTGCTGCCGGGGAAATGGATAAGCTGATAAAGTCCGGCAAGAAGGTCAGCATTCTGGAGTCAAGGGTTATGTGCACCCTATTCTACGAACCTTCCACAAGGACGAGGCTTTCCTTTGAAAGCGCTATGCACAGGCTCGGAGGGGCCGTTATCACCATGGCTGACGTTAAGACATCCTCCGTGTCGAAGGGCGAGACACTTGCCGACACTATCCGGATGGCCGATGCCTACTCTGATGTCATTGTGATAAGACATCCGCTCGAGGGGGCGGCAAGACTGGCTTCCAGATTCACCAGCAAGCCGGTAATAAACGCCGGCGACGGTTCAGGGCAGCACCCGACACAGACTATTATGGATCTATACACAATCAGAAAGGAATTGGGGAAGATCAGGGGCCTGAACGTTACCCTTCTTGGCGACCTCAAGTATGGAAGGACTGTGCATTCGCTGATCCTCGCTCTTTCCAAGTATGACGCAAAAATAAAATTGATCTCACCGCCGTCGCTCAGGATTCCGGAATACCTTCTTCACAGGATCGGGGACAGCAGTTCTGTAGAAGTCCTCGATACGATGGAAGGGAACATCGCCGACACGGACGTACTGTATGTCACCAGGATTCAAAAGGAGAGATTCACCGATCCGAATGAATACCAGAGCCTGATAGGCTCATATTCAGTAAATAATACGGTCCTGGAATCCATGAAGAAAAATTCAATCATCATGCACCCACTGCCCAGGGTCGATGAGATAGCACCAGAGGTGGATCAGGATGCCAGAGCTGCATATTTCAGGCAGGCCGCAAATGGAGTACCCGTAAGAATGGCCATTATCTCGAAAGTGCTGGGGGGAATCTGAATGTCCGAGGAACAGACGCTTAAGATATCCAAGATCAAGGAGGGGATTGTCATAGATCACATACCTGCAGGGAAAGCCATCAAGGTGCTTTCCCTCCTGAACGTTGGAGAGCACAGCGGCCACACTGTGAGCCTCGCGATGAGGGTAAAAAGTAAAAAGAGGGGCTTCAAGGACGTCGTTAAGATAGAGAACAGAAACGTGGCGGAAAGTGAATTGTCCATCATCTCTCTTATAGCCCCGGAAGCGACCGTGAGCTACATTGAGAATTATAACATAAAGGAAAAGCGGATGCTGAACATCCCGGACCAGATAACCGGGATCCTGAAATGCCCGAACCAGAACTGCATATCGAACACGAAGGAGCCTGTGCAGAGTTCATTCAGAGTGCTGAGCCGGGAACCGCTGGTCGCCCGCTGCGAATATTGCGAAAGGGAATTCAGGGGGAATGAACTGCTGGGAAAACTTTAACTGCCATTCCGGCAAATTTGGATAGGGCTGCAGAATGCACGAAAATTCCTGTTCATTCATTGTGGACGCGGGAATCCTTGCTGGCAGTGGCGTTGTCGCTTAGGTTCACCGAAAAGAGTTATTAATCATACTTGGATAAGGATGATTAGCTAGGGGAGCGCCAGAAGTAGCTGAGAGGGCAGGACACTGCCGACCCTTGAACCTGATCCGGGTAATGCCGGCGAAGGAAAGCATGCTTTGTAAATCGCTTCTCTGGTAGGAAAATGATGATATGAATCCTACAGGAGAAAGGGGATCAGGCCGGTTAAGGCTGAAACCTTTTGAAAAGAAATTGATTGCGATTGGTTTTGCCGTTATCATTGCTGCGGCGGGCTTTACGATATATTTCAATGAAAATGCGCCGCATGCCGGGGGCAACTCTCTGGTCATATATGTATACAACTCCTTCCTTGCGTACGGTCCAAGTTACCAGGAGGCATACAATACTGTATTTGGAACATTTGAAAAGGCATATGGTGTCAACATTGTCCTGAAAAATATTTCCGCCGCATATCTGCTGCTCACTCTTGTGGCGCAGAAATCCAACCCGCAGGCCGACCTGGTGATAGGCCTGACCGAATCCAACGGCATGCAGGCGGTATACGACGGCGTCCTTCAGAAATTCAGTTCAACTGCCGATCCATACATTAATTCCTCACTTTTGGCAGACATGGGACCAGCCGCCTCCTACCTGACCCCATACGAATACTCTTACCTGGGCATTGATTTCAACAAAAGCAACCCATCAGGACCGGAATTCTCGCCATCCTTCCCAGGTCTGCTTTCCCAGGGCAACCTCTCCAACCTCATAATTGAAAATCCCACCCTGAGCGATACCGGGCAGGAGTTCCTGCTCTGGGAAATCTCATATTATGAGTACCTGATGAAAGCAAACTGGACCGCCTGGTGGAACGCCTCCATGCCGGTAATATCGAGCAATAAGAACATCTACCAGTCGTGGGGGTCAGCCTTCAACCAGTTTGAGAGCAATGGAACTGCACGCTCCCTTCTAGTCAGTTATCTGACCGACCCTGCATACAATTACTATTTTGGATACGGTAATTACACTGGATCCACAGCGACGCAGTACAATGGAACGGAATACGGCTGGAGGACCATCTACAATATTGGGATAGTCAACGGGAGCAGCAAACTATCGCTGGACAGGAAATTCATAAACTACTTTCTGAACTCCACCGTGCAGAACGCTATTCCCACAAACGAATGGATGTTTCCCGCAAACTCAACCGTTGATCTCCCTGTATCCTATTCGGTGCTGCCCAATCAGTCGAATATAGTGCCTCTGAACAACTATCTCAATGCCCTTACAATATACCGGGACCTGCCAACCTGGGTACAGGAGTGGTTTGACCTTTACGGATGATCAGTTTGGACAGAAGAATTTACTGGCTGGTGCTTTTCCTTCTCCCGTCAATATTCCTCGCCGTGCTGATAATCTATCCATTCATTTCATTAATCGGCAGATTTCCAGGTAATCTCGAAGTCCTCCTCATGCTTGGAAACTCAATATCTTCCCAGCTTGCGTCCAAAGCCATGTACAACTCGCTGCTGCAGGGTGGGCTGGGGGCAGGGTTTTCCTTTGCAGCCGGTGTGCCCCTTGGGATTTCGCTGGGCAGATATTCATACAGATATAGGAGGGCTCTAAGATCAATGATAATCCTTCCGTTTTTCCTGCCCTCGGTCGTCGTGGTTGTGGCATTTGAATCATTCTTCCATATGTTTTATGCAATCGGGATCGGCCAGGCAGTTCTGGCGCCATTTGCGTCAGGGCTTGGAGGAATAACGCTGATCAATGTCT
>JAJYPW010000088.1 GCA_021795055.1 Thermoplasmata archaeon | reverse complement strand
ACATATCTCTCACCTGATTCGAGGTGATCGACCAGCAGGAAGGGATAATGCTCCATATTGACAATCTTGAATGAACCCCTGATCACATTTCCCATTCTGAGAAGCCCTTCCGCTGCATCAGGGTCATCCTGTGCCACATATTTCTCAACGAACTCCTCAAGGATGGTGCGTTCCTTTGAGGGGATTACTTTTTCCGTGATAAACCATACATAGATCTGCCTGTAATACAGTTCATTCGGGAGATCGGTTTCATCGGGACATTCGTCACTGTAGAGGTAACATTCATCATCGTAGTTTTTCTGGGCATATTCGTACAGCGACACAATATATCTCGCTTCCTTTCTGATCAGATCCCTTATTTCAGGGAGCTTTTGGATATCCTCACTGGTTATTGACCTTTCCATGTGATCCATCTCTTCCTCCATTTATATATTTTTCCGTTCTCGTCGTAGTGTCTTATCTTGGCACCGGGTCCTCCACATTCCGGCTTGATCTCTCCAAAGCTGGATTTGTACCATCGCTTTCCCGAGTAAAACTCGTTAAGGTGATCCCAGAGATCGCGGTTGAACGCCATCCTGATCGTGTGGTCAAGGTCCGCACCTTCATTTCCGCGTCATGATTCATAGGAAAAATATCAACTCACCCTCCTGCTGAACAGTTTTGAAAGAAATCCCCCCTTTGGTCCTTTATTTAGTTCCAACCATCTACGGAAGTCTTCCGGACTCTCCACTACGATTGTTGTCCCCACGACCCTATGCTTTGCATGTTTTATTGAGTCAGCGTAATGCTCCACGTCTGCCCGGTTGAACCCTTCACCAAACGTGACCTCCAAGGAGTCAACCTTTTCTCTAAGGGTGACCTTCTGCAGATCGATCAGTTCGCGCCATCTGACTCTGTCCGGATCATATATCTCCTCTATCGGCTTTCTCGGGAAATATTCTGGGACTGGCCTGTTGGCATAATCGTAGAGGTCAAGCATTGTTTTCCTCCCGAGCTCCAGTTCATCGTCATAAAGCGTCCCGGTGTAATTCTGGAAATAATACCTCACGAATGCAGAGAAAATGTCGTTCTGCCTGCTGAAAATTCCGCTAAGAATTTCCCTCGCCTTCATGGACGGTTCAAAATGAACGTCAAAGTTCAACGTCTTCACGCGTGTCTGATGCCATTCTCTAGTAGACTTGGCATTTGAGGAAATGATCACCGTGGGAAAAATGCTGTCACCATTCCACCAAGTCTCCCAGTAGCTCTTTATCGTGGACTCCATGTCAGAGGAGTTAAGCCTCTGCGGAGGGACATCGTCGAATACAAGCGGAAAGGTAGTGCCAAGGCCTGCTGCCGTGAGGATGTACTGTTTCCTGAATTTCGACTTCTCGATTGGGGCGATATCCCTGCCGGTAAGGAGTCGCAGCGCATATTTTATGAACGTCGTCTTTCCATTGCTTGACCCGCCGGATATGAACAGGAACCTTGGTCCGCGTTCATCCACGCGGCCAACCTTTTCCCTTTTTACCTTCATGTATTCATTCATGAAAGGTGAAGAGAAGAGATAGATCAGACCTTCATACATGCTCATCTTTGTCATCACGCTGATGTTCCTGTTCCTGGTTTTTCCAATATCGATAGTTGCTATGTACGCTTCCAGATTGGCCAGATAAGCGTTCACGCTTTCCGGCGGCGGAAGGGAATCTCCTATCACAAACCTTTCTGATTTTATGTTGAACACTATACTTCTGGCTGAGAAGTCGGTCCTCATAAGGGGAACGATCAAGCTTTCGCTTCTGAGGAAATCTTTCTTCAGGAATGATATCTGCAATCCGCCCTTCTCGTATTTGACAGGTTTCAGGATCTGCTCCACCGCCTTCCTGTGGGAAGGATCAGAAGGCAGTGTCATCCTGTATACGGGTTCCTCTTCGCCGCCCTCCAGCATCTCTGTTCCGAGTTGCGTTAGCAGCGGCATTATTGACATGTCCTCCACTTCATCTGTCCTGGCTAGCCAGCGGTTTATGATCCTCTCACGATCCAGGCCATCAGATGATGCAACCATCTCCATGAGGTCCTGCATGAATGGGGAACAGTATTTCCTGTGCTGTTCATAATCAGCCTGAAATCTGTGTATAAGTGCCATGTCACGAGTGGGGTCGAGGTTCCATTCCCACATGTAATTTACCTGCTTTCCCCTCCGTGCGGACAAAGTAAGATTGGCCGAGCCCTGCATTACTCTAACGGATCCATTGCCATTCAAAATGTAGAATTTTGAATGTATTATCCGGTCACCGATGTAAATCTTCAGTCTTCCTTCCTGAAGCAAGGAGAGCATTCTCTCAATCATTTCATCCTTTTCCCTGCCAAGCTCTTCCCTGAGCACATCTTCAGGGAGGAGATCTGAGACTTCTTTCCCTACAACGATCTCTATGCTCTCGAACGCATTCCTTTCCAGGAATTCCAGCAACCATTTCAACGATACCACATATGATACACATTTGAGCGAGCTAAATCCGTAGAAATGGGGTGCGAATTCCTTGTCGGCACTTACAAGAAAACTTTTGAACTTGGGATCCACAATGTCAACCAGTGATTCCTTAGTCATATGCTGATACTAATTTCTTATTGGTAAATAAATTACGCGTAATCATGAGGTTTCAAATCGCCGATGAACAGAGAAATGAACTCAGGGCACTGCTTGGGGCAAAGGATCTCTGGTTTCTTGGCGATGTTGTTGATCTTATCATGACAAGATTCAGCGTAGAATATTCCGAGAGGCAGATGAGGAGGATACTGAAGGGATTCGGGATGGAACTTGCAAAACCATACCATATCGATTACAGGAAACCTAAGAATGCCGACGAAAAACTAAAAAAACCGGTCAAATAAGCCCGGATGACACCGTAATATGATTCTTTGACGAAGCTGCACCACAGACCTCTTCCAGCATTGTGAGGATGTGGCCATTGTGCAGCCTGTAACCTCATCAGACCAGTTGGAGGTATAACCAACCTATGAAAGAACTTGAAATCATAGTAGCGAATCGGACACATCGGTCGAGTGATCTCTGGTGTGAAAGCTCCGTGGATAAAGCACCCGTGAGCGAAAGCTTAGGCCGTACAGGGGTGCGAGCAAGCAACCTGGCTGTAGCATCAAGTCGGTCCTGCAGCATCGTAAACCTCCCCACACGAATACGGTTCAAGTGGAAAACTGAGTGTGCCGAGCCTTTCGGATTCAGGCGAAGGCAGCATCCACTGCTAAGTTCGGGTAGATGCAGCAGTGGAACATTCCGGCGTAATGATGACAGCATGATAACAAGGTCTGTTGTGCAAAGTGGGGAAGTTCCATGCACTGGGATGATTCATGCGGGAATGCATAATGCCAACCGTATAAGTCGTGCATGGAATGGCGGATCTGGGCATAGTATCGATGATAACCCTGATAACAAGGGGAAAGAGGGAAGGGCATGTGGGTACTGGCTGTCTTTGGGACAGTGGAAGAGCAGGTTATTGCCCGCAAGGGCTATCCAATCTTATGCTTTTCACCCGCCTGAGTTGCGGGAGGAGCAGATGCTCGCACCGCTGTGCTGGAGACTAAGCATGCATCAAACCGAAAAGGGAAGGGTGCATGTTATGTTATGGAGAGATCCATCATGGCCAGACTTGAAGCCGGATACCCGAAATGGATCTATCCGGAATTTTAGTGGGGTGGCTGGAAACGGACCTTCAGGAAACCGTTCTGACGGGATGTCAGAATTATATCAGGTCGCTTGAAGGAACTGCGTTTGCTCTCTACTCAACTTGCAAACACACAAATGCATCAAAGACATTCAGCACACTGCAGAAATTCATCGACTGGAAGATGGCAAAATACTACTGCTGGATACACAAGATACAAAAAATCTCTTCGAGCAAGGATGTCTATCCAAGAATCCACAGACTCGGGATAGTACCACTAAGAGGGGAAATACAATACACCAGAAACCATGTTGCCTGAGGTGAAGCATACAGGATAGCCGTACTCGGGAAAATCGATCGTACGGTTAGATGTGGAAGGGTCAGGAGAAATCCTGATTTTTACCCTGCATCTGAGCTATACATATACAAAATTAAATAATACGCGATTATAAAGTAACGCCACGGAAAACAGCATGCACGATTTTGCTAGAAGGTTGGACGACTTCATTGCGAAGGGACAGATAAGAAAGTGGGTTATTGTTGGAGTGCTCATAGGAATTGC
>JAJYPW010000003.1 GCA_021795055.1 Thermoplasmata archaeon | reverse complement strand
GACAGAGTTGCCTATATGGATATTGCCATAAAAGAGAAGCTCTCCATGTTCTGGCCTGGCCCGCTCACGGCAATCCTCAGGAACAGAAATGCTTCGAGAACCGCAACCGCTGGTCTCGACACGGTGGGGATCAGGATGCCTCTCCATCTTCAGGCGAGGGCTCTGATTGAATCTGCAGGCATACCCATAGCAGCTCCGTCTGCCAACCTGGCTTCCAGACCCAGCATAACGAGGAACTCTGATGCACTAAATGAATTCATGGGAAAGGTGGAAGCTATTATACTGGGTGAGGAGCCGGTCTTTGGCCTGGAATCCACGGTTATTGATCCGCGGTCCACGCCTGCGCGCATACTTAGATCGGGTTCCTACACAAAGGAAGACCTCGAACCCGTATTTCCAGGCATAGAGTTGTTCACGGGAAAGATGGAAAAACCGCCAACTCCCGGGATGAAATACAGGCATTATTCTCCCAGGAAACCGCTTTTCCTTGTCAGGGATACAGGGAGATTCGTTTCCATTGCCAGGATTATCGATTCAAAATCTGTACCAATTTGCACAGAAGAGATCGGGGAGGCCATATCCAGGGATTTCATTTCCCTCGGAAACGGCGGGGACATGAAAACCGTCGCAAGGAACCTCTTTGCAGCGCTGAACGCCTTCGACAGTTCCCAATATGAGACGGCTTACATACATGGATTCCCGGAAACGGGGATCGGAGTGACTATAATGAACAGAATTACCAAGGCATCCACTGAAATATGATCTGGTGAGAGGTTTATAATCCCATTGCAATTGTACAGGCATGCCTAGGGTTGCAGTCATAATGGGCAGCAAGAACGACTATGAACATCTCAAAGATGCGGTAGATACGCTGAAAAGTTTCGGCGTGGAAGCCGAAGCCAGGGTTGTTTCAGCGCATCGGACTCCTAAATTTATGATGGATTATGCCGAGAATGCAGAGAAGAACGGAATTGAAGTAATCATAGCCGCTGCGGGAGGCGCTGCGCATCTCCCCGGCATGGTGGCTTCATGCACTGCCATCCCCGTTATTGGAGTCCCCGTTCCATCGAAAAACCTGAATGGAGTTGACTCGCTGCTATCCATAGTCCAGATGCCGAAGGGCATCCCGGTTGCCACGGTTGCCATAGGCAACTCCGTAAATGCGGCACTTCTTGCAATAAGGATACTCTCTGTTAAGTACATTGATTTAAGGGATAAGATGAAGGCCTACATGGAAAGGCAGACATCAGAGGTTTTGAAGGACAGAATTCCATGAAGATAGGTATTATGGGTTCAGGCCAGCTAGGCTGGATGCTGATAATGGAGGGAAGAAAATTTGGGTTCGAGTTCAATGTTTTCGATGAATCCAAGGGCCCTGCAGCCCGGATAGCCGATCATTTTTACGGGCCGGAGGAAGCGGGCGAATTCATCCGCGAATCCGATGTTGTGACATTCGAGTTTGAGAACGTTCCAATGGAAACGCTTGAGCTTGCAGATTCCGAGAACAAGCTCAGGCCTGGTCTTGAGTCCATCAGGATCAAGAAGAGAAGGTCACGGGAAAAGAGATTCCTGAATGATAAAGGGTTTCCAGTCGCTAAGTTCAGGACAGCCGAGAGTTTCTGGAACGCACTGGAGATTGCAACTGAGTTCGGCAATGCCGTGATAAAGACTTCCGAGAGCGGTTATGACGGGAAGGGGCAGGTTGTCGTGAGGGACGGCGTCCTGCAGGGAGAACCACTTCCGGACCAGGAGTTTGTCGTGGAGAAATACGTCAATTTTGTCTATGAATGCTCGGTGATCTCCACCCGGGACGTTTCCGGCCGTATATTTTCATTCCCTCCTTCGCTCAACTACAATTACATGGGGAAACTCAGGAATTCATATTCGCCGATAAGGGCAGATAGACCTGGTGAAATTGCCGCAAGGCTGCTCAAAGAACTGGATTACATCGGAACAATGGGCATTGAATTCTTCTATGACGGCAGGAATTTCCTGATCAACGAATTTGCCCCGCGCGTGCATAACGGAGGGCATCATACCCTGATGGGCTTCTCGGCATCGCAGTTCTCCCAGCATATCCTGGCCGTGGCCGGATACCCAATAAGCCAACCAAGGCAGTACATCCCAGCGGGGATAGTGAATGTGGTAGGCATCGATATAAATGAGGAGCTTACCAGAAATATACAGTCCGTTCCTGAATCCATGGTATACAACTACGGAAAACCTGCCAGAAGGGGGAGAAAGGTGGGGCACGTCAACCTCACAGACCGGTCTCTGGAGGGGCTGAAGGAAAAGATTGGCATGGTTGAAAACATAATTTACGCAGGGTCACCGGAGAGTTTTTTCTAGATCCGGGCAACACGAGCCTGCAGATCCCTGAGTTCACCGTCACCAGGCGACATCTCGAGTGCGAGTTCAAGGGTTTTCTCTGCATCGCGCCTGGCATTCATCTTTATCAGGGTTTCGACCCTTTTCTTGAGATAGAATGTATTTGATGGTGAGAGCCTTATGAGAGAATCAAGGTCATTCAGTGCCCTGCTGTTGTCCCCGATCTCGTCATAAAGCTTGTATCTCCTGAACAGGAATATCTGGTCTGCGCTGTTAAGGCTCACTGCCCTGGAATAGTCGTTCAATGCCAGATCAATCTGCTTCCTCCTGTAATACACGTTCCCCCTGTTGTAATAGTAGTCCGGCACATCATCTTCCAGCGAAATTGCCTTTTCGAAATTTGAGAGAGCGCCGTCCAGATCGCCCATGTCCTCCAGCACCGATCCCAGGGCATTCCTGAAATCAGCATTATCCGGATTCATTTCCACTGCCTTCGTGTAGTCGGCAGCGGATTCCTTGTACATCTTCATCGAGTAATAAGCGAGTCCCCTGTTGTAATAGTAGTCAGGATCGTTCCCAATGATCTTTATTGCCCTTGTGAACTCCTTTATGGCTTCAGCATAGTTTTTGAGGTTGAAGAAGGAAATACCCCTCTCATTATAATCATCAGCCTGATCTGTCTTGTCCTTTGGGAACGGGATTTGAGCCATCGATCTACAATGAAGTTCATTATTTGAATGTTGTTTAGCGTCTCGACGGAAAATTAGTGGTGCTGATCTGAGGATCACTTTCCCTGATATCTGTCAAGGCCGCCGTTCTTCCTGCCGGAAATCAGCTTTT
Organism: Thermoplasmata archaeon; assembly: GCA_021795055.1. Classification (GTDB taxonomy): domain Archaea; phylum Thermoplasmatota; class Thermoplasmata; order Thermoplasmatales; family Thermoplasmataceae; genus JACWAH01. Next base: position 15,175 of record JAJYPW010000003.1, on the reverse strand, counting down.
GGTATGTGCTCCATTCTGTCCTCACGATCCTTGAGATGTCCCTTCCGGTCAATACAGAATGCCGGAGGAATGCGACAGTTCTTGGGTCTGACGGGTATCCTGAACCGAAATCTCCAAATTCCATGTGCAGGTCATCGATGATTCTGTCTCGGGTCACCTTGCTGACTATTGATGCAGCCATGACTGCCGGGTAAGTGGAATCCGCCCGGTGCCTGCTTATGACTTTTTTCCCGGTATCCTCCGTCAGCCTTCTCTGCAGCCGCAGTTCGTCGGTGTCAAACGAATCAATATATACAACGCTGTCGGCGTATGCCAGAAGATCGACTACCGCCGCATACTCAATTTCGTTCAGAGAGATGCGTTTCATATCCCGGTTCAGAAGTTCTGGGTCGAGGATCCTTGTATGGATGCTGCAAGCCGACTCCTGTATCTTCACAAACAGTTCATCCCTTCTTTGAGGTGAGAGAAGTTTTGAATCCTTGACGCCAATCAGCTTGAAAGCGTGCGGGTCTCCGCAGACTATAGATATCACCATAGGCCCAAGAACCGGGCCGCGCCCTGCTTCATCTATTCCGCAATCTCTGTCCACTTCCTCTTCCATCGACCTGAAGGAAATGGTTAAAGCCCAAATGAGCTTTTGGTGTGTGGAACGTGAGATCACCTTCAGAAACGTTAGAAAAGTATTCGGCCAGAAGGAGGCTCTTGCAGGTATCGATCTTGTCTTCAGACCTTTTGAGATTCATTCCATCCTTGGCCCTAACGGTTCAGGAAAGACGACGATGCTCAGGATAATCGGAGGGCTGTCGTCGCAGACTTCCGGGGACGTGAGTGTTCTCGGACATTCCCCCATTGCACAGAAAGCAGAGATCCGGAAGATATGCGGGTTTGTCGAAGAAAACCCTTCCATCTACAACTCGATGACGTTGCGTGAATACGTTGGATTCCTTATCTCCATGAGGGGGCTTGATTTCGAGACGGCCTGGAAAAGGGCGGAGTCCCTGATAAGTGGTTTTTCACTCGGGGAATACTATGACAGCCTCATAGGGTCTTTCTCGTTCGGAACTAGGCAGAAGGCTGCCATCGTTGGAGCTCTGATCCATGATCCGAAGGTCATCGTCATGGACGAGGCATACAAAGGCCTAGATCCGCACTCTTTCACCCTTCTGAAGCGCCTGCTCAAATCATTCTCTCAGGCAGGCAGGATTGTTATATTTTCCACGCACATACTGGAGATTGCGGAGTCGCTGTGCGACAGGATGTCCATACTCTACAACGGCAGGATAATATTTTCGGACAGCGTCTCATCCTTCAGCCGGCTGGCATCAGAAGAGGGCCTTTCCGGGGAGGACATGTTCATCAGGCTGACGGGTGAATCTGATATGACCTCGTTGCAGGAAGATGTCATGAGGAATTTCAATGACTCAGGGAATTGAGGTAAGGATAGCAACCCAGGTAATGATGGAGCAGCGCTATCTCTCCCTGAAGGGATACATGGGGCACCGTAAGGATAGAAGAAAGGCCGCATTAATCGACGGCAGGGTCTTAAGGAGATATGTCCGCGTAAACTACATTGTTTCTGTCATTTCATTCGTTTCTATCTCCATCCTCATATTTTTGTTCAAAACCCAGGGAGATTATGGCCCTGCAAGCCTTTCAGGCATTACATTCCTCGCAATGGTCTATTCTTTCTTCATCTCAATTTACAACTCCCTCCTGCTGTACAACTCAGTGATGGACAACGGGCTCCTCAAACCTGTTGAAGCAATGCAATCATCGTTCGCTTGGAAGGTGATGATGTACTGCTATCTTCTCTATTATGGTTCCGCATCTATTTTTGTGTCCATGCCGGTAATCGTACTGGATTACTACTTTTCCGGATCCATTTCTTTCCTCCCTTCTGCAATAATGTGGGCGGTGACAATGGTATTTCTTGGCCAGACGGTTGGGCTCGGGATCGGCATCTTCGCCTCGAGGTCGAGCAGAACGCGGATATCCCGGCGTTCCGGGGTGGTTTCGATCGTCAGGCTTGGGTTGATCATTGCAGCCTTCTCCCTCCTTGAACTGGTTCTTTTCGCACCCGGAACCGGGTTCACAGGCTTACCGGATCTTGGCTACGGATCATATTTCCTTTTCGTGATCGGAATACCGTATATCCTGTTCTATTCCGGGAACGCGATTTCTGCCATTTTCCTGGGAATGATTGCTTCCTTCGCGTACATGGCTCTGTTCATTTACCTTTCGATCATAATCACAAAAAAGGCTTCAGAAAAGCTTGTGTCCGAGAGAGTTATAGCACACAGTGAGGGAGGCAAGGTCAGATCGCCTGCCAGGAAGGGAATACTGAGGGCGGTCATATCCAAGGATCTAGCATATACGCTGAGGAACAGTTACAGCGCAATGATACTTATCATACCTGCACTTGTTGCGGTTCCGCTGATTGTTCCCTACGTGAATGGCGGATTTGCGGGTTCGGATCCACTTGGAGTCATGCTCACTATGTTTTCCCTGAGTTCCATATGCGCCTCATTTTTCGCGTTCGCATCCCTTCTTTCAGAATCGGAGGGGATAAACGTGCTGAAGACTACACCCGTCACCATCAGGAAACTGGTCTATACGAAATACTTCTTCGATTCTCTGGTTTTCCTTGTCTTCATGATCCCTCTGACGTTTACTGCGCTTTATTTTGTATCGGCTGGCTGGGTGTACTATATTCTGGTTCCAGCCACTCTCTTTCTTGCCTTTTCCTACACAAACGTGATCAACCTTCGCAGGTTCTTTCTCAAAATACCGGAAGAGGCAACCCGGATAACTCCCGATTCCTTCGGCGGCAACATTGGCCTAATGTATACATTCTTCACGACCTTCCTGCTCACCATAATCCCTTCACTTGTGGGATCACAGTTATATGTTGCAATATACAGGAAATTTTCGGTAGCACTCGTGATGCCTAACTATTCGCAGGAAATATTCATTGATCTCCTCCTGGAAGCTGCAATCATATTAATCGTGGTTCTGGTCATCGGGAGACAGAAGAAGCTTTCGGGCAGCATCTAAACCAGCAAACAGCGTTCTTGACGATAGTATTCCGCGGTTGGATCGGAATCGAATGTTGTGGATATAATCGACTGGATTACACAAAGGTGACTGTGGATTGACAAACTTATATAAACAGAATAAATATGGGCTGCTGCTGTGAATACTGATGGTGGACTTTAGAAACATACCGAATGATCTGCTCATTAACGCACTTGCTGTGGAATTCAAGAAAGACAAGAGGATAAAAGCTCCGGAATGGACCGCACACTTGAAGGCCGGCATACACAAGGAATCCGCCTGGACACAGAGCGACTGGTATGAGACTAGACTCGCATCGACCCTGAGAAAAATAGGGGAATATGGCCCGATGGGGATATCAAGGCTGAGTGCATACTACGGCGGCAGGGTCGACAGAGGTTCCATAGGATATCACCCTGCAAAAGGTAGCAGGTTCATTGTAAGGCACATGCTGCAAACCCTCGAAAGCCTTGGGTATGTGAAAAAGGACAAAAGAGGCAGATTCCTTTCTCCGGCTGGACTTTCGCTTCTGACTAAAGTCTCAAAGGAAATCATAACTGAGAGATTAAAGGAATCTGAAGTTTGGGCGAAACTCGCATAAGTCAAAGTGAAGTGATGATGCTGCCATGGACAATGATGATGAACTGGAAGCCCTGAGAAGGCGCAAACTCGAGGAGATACAAAGGGGCGCCTCGCAGGAGCAGTATGAGGACCAGAAGAAGGCTGCCGAGACAGAAAGAGCTAAAAGACAGGCTTTGCTCAGGCAGATACTCTCGCCTGAAGCGAGGGATCGGCTGAGTAACGTCAGGCTGGTAAGACCGGATCTCGCAGAGGATGTTGAGAACCAGCTGATTCAGTTGGCCCGGATGGGCAGGCTGAACCGCGTGGTGAAGGACGAGGATGTCAAGGACATACTGGAGAAACTGACTTCAACCAAGAAAGAGACCAGAATAGAAAGGAGATAAGGATGAGCAGAAACAAGGAACTTGGAAGGAAAATACGATTGATGAAGCGCGTCAAGTCCAACAGGAGAGTACCTGGCTGGGTCATGATGCGAACTGACCGAAGATTCGTGCAGAACAACAAGAGAAGGAACTGGAGAAGGAATTCCCTGAAACTTTAGGAGGGATATGATGGAAGAGCAACAGGCAACGGAAGAAGTATTCATGAACATCCCTCTGAGGAAGGCAAAGCTTGTATCGCGTTCAAGGAGAACGGATACTGCAATAAGGCTGATCAGGGAGGAAGTGGCAAGGAAAACCAAGTCGGATCTGGAGAGCGTATGGATCGATCCAAAGGTCAACGAAACCATATGGGAAAAAGGAAAGAAGAAGATACCTTCCAAGATCAGGGTCAGGATTCTGAAGCTCCAGGATGGAACAACAGAAGTGATCATGCCGTAGACCAGATGATTAAAAAGATAGATATCGACAGCAGTGACTTTGTGGGTTTGTTTGCCAGGGTCTCTGACGATGTCGCAATTTTTTCCAGTAGTTTCGATACGAAGACAGCAGACAATATTTCACTCTTCCTGAAGGTGAAGGCCGTCAGGGCAGACCTGAATGGGATAAACCTGGCAGGGTCGCTTGTCACAATGAACTCCAACGGGATTATAATGCCTAGGGAATCCAGAATTGAACCTGACGAACTTGGCGGAAGGAACGTCCTCTATCTTAAGGACAAGGTCAATGCAATGGGCAATGACATACTGACCAACGACAGGGGCGCAATTATCCATAAGAATTTTGGAAAGTCATCGATGAAGGAAATTCAGGATGCGCTGGATGTTGAAGTTATAAAGGGAGAGATAGGGGGGGTGAAAACCGTCGGAAGTGTGTCCGTTCTCACTCCTAAGGGCATGCTTGTCACTCCCACGGCAGATGAGGATGAGATGAAGCGCCTCTCGCTATTTTTCAAGGTGCCAATCAAGCAGGCAACAGCTAATTTCGGAAGCATCTACGTCGGGTCTGCGATGATGGCCAACTCAAGCGGCGTGATAGTGGGAACTACCACAACGCCGATAGAGCTTGGAAGGATTGACGAAGCACTTTCATGAAACCATTATATCGGACAATTTTACGAGTGGCCTGAGTTTGAGATTGTTTGCTGAGAGCGTTTGCTGTCCTCCTTCTTCCCGATCTACAACACAGATGACGCTGTTGACTCTGGCTCCCCTGATCCGCAGAACCTCGGCTGCCTTAACCACCGAACCGCCAGTTGTGATCACGTCTTCAACGATTGTCACTTCCTTGCCGGAGACATCCGGGCCAACCACGATCTCCTTTGTCCCGTGCTCCCTTTCCTTCCTGATCATCACAAACGGTATGTTTCCGATGACTGAAGCGGCAGCAATCAATGGTATTGCGCCAAGTTCCACTCCTGCTATCAAAGGAGTCTTCACCAGTGACGCGATGCCCGTACCTATTCTCTGGAGCACTTCTGGGTAAGTATAGGCCTTCTTGATATCCACGTATATATCAGACTCCTTTCCGGAAGTGAGGGTAAACTTCCCGAAGAGAACTGCGTTCTTTTCTATGAGCATTCTTGCCAATCCATCGACTTCCGAAGCTTTCCTGACGCCCCTGTATGCTGGCATGCACCCTGATTGCCACCGGGATATTTTAACTACAATCATTCCCGACAAATTTCCGGACAAACTCATTCGACCAACTCTAGTGCCATGCCATGCACCGTCCTTCGCCTGAATAATTAAATCCATACCCGCATCTGACGGCATGAAACCTATTACGTTGCTTTTCCCACCGTTTGAAATTTTTCACATTTTAAAACTGAACCGGGATTTCTATCATGAAGGATGGTCTCCTTTTCCCATGCAACCTGCGTTTTCGCACTCCACTCTCGGCTCTCAAATAAATGATGAGGTTCTGCCGGCTTTGTTCCGCTTCCCAGTCGCGTCATGGGCAATGCGCCATTTGGATTATCGGCGCACCTGATCTGCGGGGAAGAAAGTGGACAACAGTCATTGCCGTTACAAAACCATTTAATATATAGCTGCGTTTGAAGCAGGTGATTTGCAGGACTTGCGGGCAACCCCTACCTGAAGGTGCAGAGAATTGCCCATCGTGTGGTGCAGGCATGAAAAGCTCAATAACTAAGGAAATTTCCAGCTTTGTCGATAACGCGATTGGGGAACAGGGGATGGCACCCGTCAGTGCCGGGTTGACCAGAATTAAGAATTACGTTGGAATATTGATAACACTGGTCATATTGGTTATTGAAGCAGTGTTTTTCACCTATGCTGTAATGCATGGATTTCCCTTTTATATCGCAATCGTGTTCATGGGGTTTACTTTCCTTCTTCTGGCACTATTCCTCTATTCCAACAGACGGATCAGAAAGATCAACTTCTCAAATCCAAAGGAGGAATATTCCAGTGATCTGCAGAAAGTGTACGGGAAGAAGGCAGTCACCGAGGTTATGGGCACAAACCTCTTCGGCGACTCTCCTGTAAAACTTGATGCAGGAGAGTTGGTTGTTGCGTCTCTGACACCAGTGTACAGATTCCAGATGGAGTTCACCGGGCCAAGCGGAGTTTCTGCCGAAAAGTACACAGAGAATACAATCATCATTACGAACCGGAGAGTCATGTTCATCACTCTGGCGCTTCCCGGACAGGGTCTCCTGATCAATGGTGGTTCACAGGATATGTGGAATGATATTCTCAAAAGAAATACAATCAAGGAAATGGCTTCCCGGGCGATGGAAACCCTTAAAAGTGGAGGTACGCTGGATCATTTTCCCAATGATTACTGGGCCAGCAGGGAGATGTTGGAGGAAGTTCGGTACGTTAAAGTCGTAGGACCGATGAAATTTGCTTCTGCGGGCGCAGTTGGATTCAAGATAATGAATTCAAAGAAACTGAGATACAGCCTAGTGGACCTCGATGGACTTGAAGTGTTGATCAATGAACTTCATGCGGTTAAGAAACACGTGGTCTGATCTCCCTGATTTGCGGGTTGGATGAACTGCATCGTTGGAAATCCATGCAGAAGGATCTAACTGGTAACAACCTGTGCGCAGTTCAACGTATCATCTGACGAATGTTATGATTAATTCTTGAAGCCCGGTTTTAACGTAAAATAATCTATGTCAAACCCTACAAGTGTTTGCATTCCGCCCTTGAACTCTTCCTTATTTGAAGCCCATCCAACGCATACCCCATTCTTCGCCAAATGGAACGAACCCTATCGCCATTACAATTCGCAAACTGGATTGATTTTGAGGTATTTGCGGACCTTTTGCATTTCGAGATCCAAGAATTAACCGGGAATGCTGCATTTGAAGCTGTATGGATTCAGAGGAACAACATTTATATAATGGTTTAGCAATAGTGTCAGACGTATGCAGGACATGTATCCATTTCTGATGACTGAGCGGCGAAAGGAGATTGACCTTGCCGGTGATGAAGTGTCTGTGGAGGCTAACTTCGAGTGCCCGCAGGACAGGCATATTGCCGAGGCCGAGCAGTACAAGATGGCGAAGATCAAAATAGTCGGCTGCGGGGGTGCCGGATCCAACACGGTAACAGGCATTACCAATGCAGGAGTTGCTGGGGCCGATGTGCTCTCGATAAATACTGACTCAATGCACCTCCTGACCAAAACGAAGTCAAAATACAAACTGCTGATAGGAAAAAGAACCACAAGAGGTAACGGGACTGGCGGACTTCCCAGGAAAGGGGAAGAATCAGCTATGGAGGAAATCACAAAAATAAGGGAATTCCTCAGGGGATCTGACCTCACTTTCATTACCTGCGGCCTTGGAGGGGGGACCGGAACGGGTTCTGCGCCCGTAGTTGCAAAGGCAGCTAAGGAATCGGGATCAATGGTGATCTCCATTGTAACTCTGCCCTTCAAATCCGAGGGAAAGTTCAGGACAGAATCTGCCCTTCACGGGCTTGACAGGCTGTACAGGCTGTCAGACACTACAATAGCTATTCCCAATGACAAGGTCGCAGAGCTCGCTGGCACCAGGAAGATAGAGGAAGCTTTTTCCTATGCGGACTCTGTTTTAACAGGCACAATAGGGGGAGTCACTGATTTAATAGTGCAAACAGGGCTTGTGAATATTGATTTTGCCGATGTCGTGAATATGATGAGGTTAGGTGGCGCCGCCGTAGTGGGTGTTGGGCATGGCTCTGGGGAAAACAAGGCGCTTAACGCGATGATGGAGGCTATCAGGTTCCCACTTCTTGAGGCCGATCTTTCGGAAGCAAAGGGATGCATCGTCAGCATGGTTGGAGGAAGAGATCTCACAATCAAGGAAGGAAATGAGGCGCTTTCCGAGATTAAAGCCAGACTGCACCCCGATGCAAGATTAAGGTGGGGACTGCGAATAGATCCCGAATTGGATGGCCAAGCAAAGACCATGGTGCTTCTGGTTGGGGTTAAGTCTCCTTACTCAGTGCGATCCCCTGACGACGTGAAGCGAATAGAAAAACTATTGATAGGGGATGACTACAGCCTGGAAATGGACATGATAAGCTGATCAAGCCAGCAAGTCAGCTCCAGCAGCAAGCCACAGTCTTTCCATATGTCATGATCTGTTATTTTTTCCAATTATCTTCCTTTTTTATAAAACCATCCGGGTTCATTCTTAGCATCAGGGGTAATTTTGACAGGCCAGGCCGGATAACTGAGTAACCAGAGCCTAATCATTGCATCATTCTTCACTTCCTGGAAGTTGTTGAGAAAGTGCATTTATGCCATAATTCATCGTAGACCGGGACAATCACCTCATAAATGCACAAAATGCATTGAACAGGCAAACTGATGATTGCCCGCATAGCTTTTTTTATTAGGTGTAAATTACGGTGCGAACTTCATGGTAACTAAACCCGCACGAATGTACACCAAGATATCCGGACCGGCTTACACGCGCAGAGAATTCATGGGCGGCGTACCATATCCAAAGATTACTACTTTTGTGCAGGGGAACCAGAAGAGGGATTTCGAGATTGAAATGAGACTCGTTGCTGAAGAGTCCTGCCAGATCAGGCACACTGCACTTGAGGCGGCTAGGGTTCTTGTGAACAGGAAACTTAGCGAACTTGCCGGCGTAGATGGATTTTATCTGCAGATCAGACCATATCCCCATCATGTCATTAGGGAACATAAGATGGCAACCGGGGCAGGTGCAGACAGAATATCCAGTGGAATGAGCATGGCATTCGGAAAGCCAGTTGGTACTGCTGCACGGGTGCATTCCAAAGACATAATAATGGTGGCAAGGGTCAACGCCGATAAAGCAAAGGACCTGAAGGAAGTACTTCACAAGGCTTCCATGAAGCTCCCCACTCCATGCACAGTTGTAATCACCAAGGGACTGGACATTGCAAAGAAAATGGGCGCCTGAACCCACACGTCCACCATAACCGGGTTTCTTCCCTAACGCCTTGATCCGATAAAGTCCTGAATCAGCTTCGCGGCAAGCATTGCAGTGTTTCCGTTGTCATACAGCGGCGTGAATTCTACAATATCAAATGCGACAATGCTGCTGGAAAGTGATTTGATGAGTTCCCGGACATCGAAATGCGTCAGCCCATATGGTTCAGGTGTGCCGACAGCCGGCGCATAGGCTGGATCTATACCATCCATGTCTATGGAAAAATAGATCCTCTTTCCGGAGAACATTTCCTTCAATTCTTTCGCAACCTTCTCTATTCCATTATCCCTCACGTACGCTGAAGAGATGAATCTGACATCCCTGAATTCAGGCGACTCAAATTCTTCCCTGGAAATCGATCTAGTACCAACAGACGCGATCCGTCCCTTACCAAGAATTTCCAGGGATCGCCTTGTCACGCATGCATGGTTGTACCTGTTTCCCATGTACTCAAACCGAAAGTCAGAATGCGCATCTATTATCACCATTGCACAATCGCTGAAGGTCCTGACTGCTCCAATGGTGATTGAGTGTTCCCCTCCAAGCATTATTGGAATTTTCCCGTCCTTCCTCAGGTATCCAGTCAGGGTTTCAACAAGATTCACGTTAGTCTCTGCATCTTCACCCGGGCTTATGTCACCAAGATCGTGGATTCCCGCCTCCTTGAAATCTACCCCATACTGAGGATCGAAAGACTCCAGATTGTCGTAAGCCTCCCTGAGCCTGTTTGGTGCAAGCCTGGATCCCTTCCTGTAGCTTGAAGTACCGTCATATGGCACTCCGAAAATAACGTATCGTGCATCGGAATATTCCGAAGCAGAGTCGGGCAGGGTCAGTGGCCTGGTCAGTTCACTTAATTCTGAAGCATGATCTTTCTTTTGCCCATTGCTTCCCAATACGATACCTCTGTGCCTGCCTTTACTCTTTCAAGTTCATTCTCTTCCAGTGGAACATAAAATGTTTCAAAGGTCTCGCTGTCCATAAGCTGTGCTTCCTTGTTGGCAACGGACAGAACCTGTGCGTTCTTCTTTTCTATCATTGGCACCTTGACCTTATGCTTGACGGGAAAAACTACGCTATGCTTCTGGCCATCGAATATCCCGATTGCAACTATCCTGCTCTTGGCTTCGCCATGCTTACCGGGTTTTGAAGTTGTGATCTCCATGATCTTGCATGGGGAATCTTCAATGTTCATGTATCTGCCAACCTTGAGTTCTCTGACTTCTACCTCCTGCCAGCTCATTTATTATCTGACCTTGCATACTTCTTATATTAAAATAACTATTGCACCGGTTTTAGTGGACAGCGGTGAAACACAATTATATACTGTCTGAATATGGGGTGCTTGCACATGCCTAAAGCAGGAACATCTCCGATCAGACCAATGGATCTCCTACGGCAGTCGCTGGAGAAAAACGTAATGGTGGAAGTCAGGGGTAAGAGGGTATATTCCGGTATCCTTGAGGGATACGACGTCTACATGAATCTGGTGATAAGGAACGCAGGGGAAACCATAGGGGACGAGAGCAAGGGCGTACATTCCAGGGTGCTCGTCCGTGGAGATAATATAATTTTCGTGTCGCCTTCAGGAGGTGAAATGAATTGAGCAATGGAACCCAGGTAATGGGGAAAATGAACAATAAAAAGGTTCATATAACCTGCAGAAGATGTGGACATCATAGCTACCATGTCAGGGAGAAGAAGTGCTCACACTGTGGCTTTCCCGCCGCAAGGCTCAGATCTTATGCCTGGGCAAAAGCCAGATGAGCACTGTGCCGTCATTGGCATAATTGGCAGAGAACAGATTTTTACGAACATTGTCGCTTCTCTCAAGGCTCTCCAGCACAGGGGTCAGGAAAGCGCCGGCATAGCAACCTACGACGGATCTTCCATCAACTTGAAAAAAGGGATGGGGCTTGTTGGAGAGGTGTTCCATGAGAGAGATGGCGTTCTCCCACAGTCGCTTTCTGGGATCGTAGGCATCGGACACACAAGATATTCGACCCAGGGATCGAAATCTCTCGAGAACGCCGGCCCGTTCGTTATATCGACCTCAGTCGGATACATGGGTCTTTCCCACAACGGGGAAATCACCAATGCCGAAAAACTCAGCGAGGAGTTGAAGAAACGGGGTGCCTCTTTCGTCACCACTTCAGACACAGAGGTCATGCTGGTGGAAATTGCGAAGGACATTGCGGAATTCGGCATACCTAGAGGCTTCCGAAATGCAATGGGCAGGCTTGCAGGGGCGTATTCTGCCTCAATAATGGTCAACGACAGGTTGTTCGCTATGAGGGATCCCTATGGCATAAGGCCCCTTGTGCTTGGGGAGGTCGATGGCTCATATATGATATCTTCTGAAAGCTGTGCGATAGATTCGCTTGGCGGCAGGCTGATTAGGGATGTGAAGCCAGGCGAACTTGTCGAGCTCTCCTCCGAAGGTATAACCTCCCACTTTGTATATGCGGCGCGGAGGACGGCACATTGCATGTTCGAGTACGTTTATTTTGCCAGGCCTGACAGCGTTATAGAAACGCGGGAGGTTTTTGAGATCCGGAAGCGAATAGGACAGAAGCTGGCAGAGGAACATCCTGTCGACGCTGACGTGGTCATACCGGTGCCGGATTCCGGAAGAACACAGGCACTTGGATACTCAGAGGCTTCAGGCATCCCCTACGATGAAGGTCTGATCAAGAACAGGTATTCGCAGAGAACGTTTATAATGCCTTCCCAGAGGACAAGGACCAACGCTGTGAAGCTGAAACTCAACCCGATACGATCGGTTGTAGAGGGAAAGCGCATAGTTCTGGTAGATGACAGCATTGTGAGAGGAAACACCATAAAGCACATAGTTTCCCTTCTGAAAAAATTCGGGGCCGCTCAGGTTCACGTCAGGGTTGGCTGCCCCCCCATTCTTTACCCCTGCTATTTCGGGGTAGACATGAAGACCAGGGATCAGTTCCTCGCCACGGGTAAGACCGTAGAGGAAATCAGGAAAACAATCGGCGCTGATTCCCTTGGATATATCTCAATCGGTAAGCTGACGGAGTCACTGAGCTTTTCACAGGATCAGCTTTGCCTTGGCTGCCTCAACAATTCCTATCCTGCCTACGTCCCCGGAAAGAACTATGAACTGCAGGCAGCCCTGGAGGGTTACTGAGACATCCGTGCCTTTATCTCCCCCTTCATTTTTTCCGCATCAACTTTTCTGCCGAAGTAATCAGCCCTTATTGCAATGGAGAGCCTTGAGGCGATGAGCCTGCAGACCTTGCCCCTCCTGTTTCTGGACAGCGAAGATATGCCGGGATACTTGTAGATAAAGCCATGCTTCGGTGAGGGCGTCCCCTCGGACTGGTGTTTGAAAAAAGACTTCTCCGCCCCCATGACCTGTATAGCCCCGGAGGGGAGCTCTGCAAGCTTCTTCAGCGTCCTGGAAGCCGAAAGCAAGTCCATGCAGATATCGGTTCCCACCAGAGCCGTGGAATTCGGCATTAGCCTCCTGATCTCCGTCTCCATCCTTTCCTTCAGGATCGACCTGAGATCGCACAGTCCCTTGCCCTCTTTCAGTATTCCGTCTATCAGGGAATCACCGGAGGACAGGGAGAACACTGTGCATGGATCTTTCCCCGGCATCTGCGGAATTACGTTGGAAAGCGGCATAACCTGTTCAAAATAAAGATTGATGATCCTGTCAAGCTCCTCCTTGAAGGAATGAATCCTGATGAGGTACTGCTCCCTCCTAAACTCTTCTTCTATCCTTTCTCTTGCGAAGCTGAGGGCTATTTCTCTCAGATCCGCGACCTCTTCTGACGGGTTCTCCTCTGTTTCCGGAATCTCCCCGTTTCGCAGGGACATGATAACCTTTACCGGGTTTTCCCTTAGCCCTTTGAACAGGTACTTCCTCCCTTCCACTTCCTTTCCATACCATGCTGTCTTTTCTTTCATCCCGCACTTCCTTTAATGGGATCTGATCGATAAGGATTCTGTCAAAATCCACAACCTTCAGGTCTGAAATCTCTGATGGCGATACTAGCAGCTTACCGGTACCTATTATCTCATTGCTTTCAGAAACTGCAAGAATTCTTTCCCCCCTTGCCGGATTGCCGGTAATGGCCCTGATGCCTCCAGGATAAAGGTCTGACCCCCTTGAAATGTTGGAGATGGCTGATTCCTTCACAACAACCTTCGGGATCTTCCTGAAAAGGAACTCGATAGGTATAACTATGGATGCGATCATGCTGACGTTCCCGTTCCTGTAGAATTCTGAAGCTATCTCCACATCCTGCATTGTCACAAGCTGGTCTTCTGTGAAATCCCCGGTTCTTGTTCTTCTAAGATCGATCAGCTGGGCTCCATTACCAAGGTACGACCCTATGTCCGTGCAGTATGTCCTGATGTACGTGCCGGATTCGCACTTTACCCTGAAGAGTACGGATTTTCCGTTTCTTTCAATAATTTCGCTTGAATAGATTTCCCTGATCCTGACATTCCTCGCCACTGCGGATCTCAGAGGAGGCAGCTGGTAAATGGGCCCCTGAAACTTTCGGAAGGCAGCGTTGAGTTCCTCGTCGCTCACTTCCCCGTGAAGCAGCATGTTACCCACATATTCCTTCGGGAACTCGTGGGCAACGTCTATGAGTTTTACTGCCCTCCCGAGAGCCATTACAAGGACACCGGTTGCCATGGGATCAAGCGTACCGATGTGACCTACCTTCGTACCGGGGAACATCTGCTTTATCCAGAAATCAAGCTGGTGAGAACTCGGCCCCTTGGGTTTATCAATGACCAGAAAGCCGTTCAGTGGGTTTCCATTCGGTGAATTTTTCATATATAAGCTCCGCAGCTTCTAGCACACTCAGGTGGGTAGTATCTATAATGGCGTTATATAGTTGGGGGTCCCTGTGATCCGCATGGAAAAATTGCCTGAATCGATCACTGTCCGAACGCTCCCTTTCCGTCATCAGGCGCTTGCTCTTCCGGAAATCAATCGACTCCCTGCGTGAAAATCTCCTTGCGCGTTCATCAATGTCTGCATCAAGGAAAATCCTGAAGCACTCAATGCCTGCTTCCTTTGCAAGGAATGCACTCAACCTTGATTCGAGCACGATGTTGTCATTCTCCCTGAGGAATTCCACAATGATTTCGTTCTGCTTTGTATCGAATGAGGGGTCCTTCTCAGCCATCTTCTCGAACTGCTCAAGTGTCATCCTCATTTCGGCAGCCCTCTGCCTAAAAATCTGACCGCCAGAAATGAACCTGTATCCAAGAATCTGCGCAAGTGCCTCACCAGTGCTGGACTTCCCGCTTCCTATTGTACCGCTTAGCGTGATCCTGGACAAATCAGATCATTTCCGAATGCTCGAATTTTTCCAGCTTGTACTTGAAGTCCACGTACTTGATTATCATGGTGGCAAAATAGCCCACAGTCAGTGAGGAAAGCATGTAGATCACAATCCAGTCAGGGATGAACACTGCCACGCCGGTTGCAATGTTAATGCCAATCGACCATGGAACAGAGATAAGGTCGTAAGGGAGCGTGTAGATAAACACGTCAAGCCAGATGAATATCAGCAGGGTGAACACAGTCAGTATCATCAGGGGTTTCATCGTGTTCATTGTGACAGCCTGGCTTTCCATCATCACCTCAGTCCGCATCTTGCTGAGCCTGTTTATCTTGTCCCTCTCGTTGTTCCTGTAGGCTTCCCTGATGGCTTTC
>JAJYPW010000002.1 GCA_021795055.1 Thermoplasmata archaeon | reverse complement strand
TATCATCAGGGGTTTCATCGTGTTCATTGTGACAGCCTGGCTTTCCATCATCACCTCAGTCCGCATCTTGCTGAGCCTGTTTATCTTGTCCCTCTCGTTGTTCCTGTAGGCTTCCCTGATGGCTTTTCCGAATGCCCTGCTCCGGTGTTGTATCTCCCCCATCTTGATCCAGTCCGTGAAGAAATACCTGGGAATTGACGTGATAAGACCAATCAGGATCCCTGAAAACACTATTGTCAGCAACGGGTATGCACCGTTGAATCCAATCAGAGGAGAGAATACGAAGTCCACTCCAGTGCCTATGGCTATCCTTATTGAAGGTGTGGAGATAAAAATGAGCATCAGCAGGGTAATGAGCAGATAGATCATCTGGAAACGCATCATCTTCTTCTGGGCTTCCGTCATAGGAGGCGGAGGCGATCTGGTTCTGCCGTCACTCATTTCCCATCAGCACCTTCGCTATATTGTCTGCTGCCACTTCAGGTTTTCCATCCGGGTTATTGATATAGTTTATTGTAGCTCCGGTGTACACCGAGTACGCCACTGCAAAAGACCTGTTTATCTCCTGATGTTCCCTAATTGATTCCACCGTATCGTCGTCCCTCTTCCTGTTCTTGTCCTTCAGCCTCCTTGCCATTATCAATTCGGGGCTTGCCTCTATCAGGAAATATATGCTTACCTTGAGTTCCCTGACAACCCATTCAGGGAGGCCGGGAAGGTAACCTCTAGGGCTCTTTATTGCCATGTGGGTGTCTATTATCACATTGTCCATTTTGCCAATGGCCTGGGAAGCCTTCTTCTGAAGATTGATCTGGGTATCGACATTCAACTTCCTCAGCTGATCCCTATCGGAGACAAGGCCAATCTCCTTTGCCATCTCAAACATAAGGGTACCGTAGTTGATGATGTCGTAGTGCGTCATCCTTGAAACAAGCTCAAGAACCGTTGATTTCCCAACGCCGGCTACACCGGCTATGACTACCCTCATTCAAGCACCTGCGAAAAACTGCCTGATTACCGGATGCATCTCCATTAGCTGCTCCCTTCCCATTGCTTCGTAGAACTGTATCACGATACCAACAGCAAGCAGAAGTCCAGTACCGCTCGTCTGCCCCACCGTCCCTATCAGGTTTGCCCCTGCGGCCAGCATGCCTACGGCAACCCCGCTGAAAATAGTGACTGCCGGGATGTATCTGTCCAGCACCTTCTCCATGACTTTGGGGTCCCTCCTGAAACCAGGTATCTGCATGCCACTAGACTGTATCTGCCTCGCCACAGCAGCAGAACCCATGTTGGTAGTCTCAATCCAGAATTTCGCAAAAATGGCGCTTGCCACCACCATGAATCCGACATAGGCAATCACATGCACTGCCTCCTCCCATGAAGTGTGCCAGAACAGTACGCTGCCATAACCTCCCGGACTCAGGATCGGGAATAGCCAGTTGGCGAGACCGTTGGGTGACGATAGGTAGAAGGCAAGGCCACCAGTCGGCGTGGTTCTTGATATCTGGGTAACTCCGTTGACAGTATACTGGGAGAGTAGCTGTGCACTCGGGTAGGACCCTAAAAGGGGATTATGCCCGAGAACGGGCACGGCGCTCAGAACGGGGCTGCCCCAGAATATCAGCGTCCACATCGCTACATTGGCCAGCAGCGCGGTAGCAAGTATTACAGGAATGTTAGACGCATAGAACAGCTGGATCGGATATCTTCCCCTTGCTCCCCTCACTCTCTCATGGGCAATCGGCAGTTCGAGTTTGCTACTCTGGAAGTAAGCAACAAGGAAGAATATGAATACCGTCCCGATCAGCGCAATCATCCCATTTTGCCCAAAGAGAATGGTCATAATTCCGGTGCTGTTCAGATATGCGGAGGTCTGGGTTGACACCATGTAGATGACCTTTGGTATCGCCCCCGCAGGAAGGTTTGTTATGGACAGTGGCAGCGATGGGGAAGTTGGCAGCCAGTTAAAAGTCCCCGTGAAAAGCTGCTGGGAGACACCAGCTGCAATGAAAAGCGAGACGCCTGATCCGATACCATATTTTGAGACAAGTTCATCAAAGAGAAACACGAGGTATGAACCCACGAAAAGTTGCAGTATAATGGCGGTTTGTGCCAGGAAAAGTCCGTATCCAGGCGCGATAGAATTCAGATTGGAAACGAAGCTGGAATCTGGAACAAGATATCCAAAAGTCTGCGGGATTGCCTCGACAAATATCATAACGATGATGAGAAGTTTCTGGACACCCTGGTAGACCGCCTTGTCCTCAGAATTCTTCAGGTCAATGTTGAATATCTTGGCGCCAGCAAACAGCTGCATCACTATGCTGGCTGTGACTATTGGCCCTATTCCAAGGTCCATAATAGAACCCTGCGCCCCGGCAAAAATTGCCCTGAAGGAGGCGAACACATCTATTGAATTCTTGACGTTGAGTCCATATACGTAAACGTTGGTCAGGATGAAGTAAAGGACCACCACCAGACCGGTCCATATCATCTTGTTTCTGAATGAAACGTGGCCCTTGGCCTTCTTCACCGCAGGGAGCTTCGATGTCAGGTATTCCAGGCCGTATAGCTTGCTCTGCTTTGGCCCGGCATAACTGACAACAAGGTAAGTAATCCAGAATACGGGGGCAAGAATCACGCCGGTTATGAGAACAGGGAGGGCCGAGTAATGCCCGAAGTACCAGAATCCCACCACTATAAGGAAGTAGAAGAATATTACAGGGACTGCGGCCTTTCGGTTCCTGTTTACTTCATTCATCAAGCTCTACCGTAGACCCGATAGCAGAGATTTTACTTAAAGCCTTTTCAGTGGCTTTAGGTACCACTATCCTGGCCTTTAAGGAAAATGTCCCAGATCCAAGTAACTTTCCATAGCCCGCGGTTTTCAGGTCGATTTCCAGAACTTCACCTGCCTGGCTGATGAAGCCTCTATCCTTGAGGTCAGATATGCTGCTTTCCAGCTGACCCAGTGTGATGACTGGCCTTGACCTGCTGAAATGATGGCTTGTGAATCCTTTGCCTCCATAATGGAGAGGATCGTATTTGACCATCCAGATCCATTTGTGCTTGCCGAGGCCGGCCATGCCGCTGCCTCCTCTCTTGCCCTTTCCACGGCCGGCTTTCATGCCTCTGCCGTAGTGGGTCCCTCTGTACTTCTTAGTTCTGTTTCTTACCATTCAGATCAACTCCAGGTTTAAGCATTTTCCTGATAAGTGCATTAATATCCTTTCCCCTGTAACCAAGCGAGCCACCGTCCCCGAATGGTTTCCTGACATATTCGAGCCCGCCTCTTGGCGGGTGGAGCCTGAACACCGGTACGATGTCTTTAATGTCCCTGATTTTTATCTCACCTGAAATCAGCTTTTCGGCGAGCTGATCGAAGTCCTTTGCCCCGGAAACTTCCTTCAGATTGGATTCTTCCAGTTTCTTTCTCCCCTTCAACAGTGCCCTGTGTCTCAGAGCGAGGGACAGTGTTTCAGCGTCAATTTCCCCCCAGGTTATGTAGTCCTTGGCAGCTTTCAGCATACCCTCTGTTTCCTTCCCCTCAGGCAGTATTACCATGTGATTGATTTTATTAAGCATTAGGAGCTCTGTGGTCTTCTCCGGTCTCGGCCTGACGCCAGTGGTTCCCCTAATTCTGATTGCTGCCAGCATTCAATACACCTCCAACGTATATCGGGGTACTCAACTGTATCGCAGGGTTGAGCTTTATTTCAGACGTCTGTTTCAGGGCGTTGAAAGTTGCCAGTGCATAGTTAACCGTAGTCTTTGTGTGTCCCTTGGCAAATCCCCACGCGTCATCTATTCCAGCCATCTCTAGGATCACCTTCGCGATGTCCCCTACTGCCCTTCCCACTCCTCTTGGTGAAGGTTTCAGCGTGACCCTGACTGAACCGCTTGAACCATGGACCTTGAAAGGCAGGGTGTGAGCCCTTCCACAACCGCATTCCCATGATCCGCAACCCCTCTTGATTTCTATTATGTTCAACTTTGCCGCATTGACAGCTTTCCTTATCGCAGGGGCAGCTTCCTTTGCCTTGCCCTTTCCCACGCCAACGAACCCGTCGCCGTTTCCTACCACGGCAGTGATGGAGTAGGTCATTCTTCTGCCTGAGTCTGTCATTCTCTGGGCCCTCTCGATGTAAAGGACCTCGTCCTTAATGGTGGGAAGCAGCATATCCACTATCTCGTATTCCTTAAGGGGAAGTTTGCTCCTTATTGCATCGGACATTGATTTGATCTCGCCGGCTGCAACCTTTTTTCCCAGCTGAGTCCTTGGAATCCAGGATCCTTCTGCCATCAGTTCGTCACCCCGATTTTCTTAACGTATTCCTTGAACTTCGCAGGTGTCAGTCCGCCGTTTTTCAGGTGGCTGCCCATTATCCTCTTTTCATCGGGAAATATGGATGGATCATGCGGTACCTCGCAATCCCCTTCAATCACTCCCTTGAGCGCTGCTGCTATTCTTCCTCCCTTCACCAGCCTCCTGCGCCCGACATCGAGAACCAGTTCATTTATGCCCTTCTCCTTGGCTCTCTTTGCAATTTCCAGTCCAACAAGGTAGCAGGCGAGCGATGAATTTCCCTTGACGTCAAGGCCATTCTTTGCGAGAGTGGCTCCGGTAACGGTCAGGATAACCCTGTCGCCAGCCTCGTCATATCTAACTACCTGTCCAATTATGTTTTTCCCGGAGATCCTAATGACAAGCCTGTCATTCCCGGATTTCAGAAGGGCAAGTCTCCTCCTGTAATCCGTTTTCCCCTCTCTTTTTCTCTTGAAAACCTGTCTAGTTGTCATCCTTTTTCCCCTTTTTCAGCAGGCCAGCCGCCTTTATCTGGGTCCTCAGCTGCGACCTTGACCTTATTGACCCGCCTTTGGTTATTCTGTAATATTTCCTGTATGTGCCTGCGTCTATCCTGTTCTCGTTCTTCAGAGTCACAAGTTCATCCCTGAGAGCCCTGATGGTTCTGACCCAGTTCGTCTTAGAATCGGATCTTGCGTTTCGTGTCCCTCTGACGGAACCTGGTCCACGCCTTCTCCCCTTGGAAATCTGCTTCAGCCTCTTCCTGAATCTGTAGCTTGAGTTTCCCTTCTTCGGGATCTCCTGTATGACATGCCGTCTCAGGAGCACCTTCAGATCAGAGCGCGTGGCAGCATCCATTATCTCGGAAATGCTGTTCTGGTCCATCCACACCCTGCTCTCTCCCACTTTTAGGATTTCCGCAGAGATTCTCTTTGCCGCATCTATTCTCATTGCTTCTCACCTGAAGGGTTCAGTATTCTGATTCCCAGTTCTTCCGCCTTTTCCTCAAGTATCTCCTTCTTTCTGGATCCCACGCTGGATGATATCCTGGCTGCCTCCATTTGCCTGTCCAGGCTCATCAGGTCCCTGAGGTTGCACACCATTCGTTCCCTGAATCCTGAAGGATGGAGTCCCCTGACGGATTTCGGCCCCCTGAATCCAGCATCTACTACTGGACCGCGCCTTGCCTGTTTTTCCCTCTGCTTCGAGTGCTTCCCCCTGGGTTTTCTCCAGGCATCCCCAAGCTTGACGTACCTGAACCACTCTTGTCTCCTGAAAGCAGGTCTCTTCCTGGCAAGTTCCACTTTCTTCTTCAGCAGTTTCTTTTCGTTGCGTCCAAGTTTTGGTTTGAGTGTTGAGACCATTCTAGTTCCCTCCAAGCAGATAGATTCCGTCCTGGAATACCCTGAGATCAAACCCCTTAATCTTGGTTGCCCTTTCAATATTTGAAGCGGTGTTGCCGATCTGTTCCCTGTCTATCCCGTTGATTGTGATCCTGTCGCCCTTCACTGAAACCTGGCAGCTGCCCAGTATCTCTGCTTCCCTGGCAGATCTTTCCCCGAGGAAATTCTCAATCACGACAAGTTTACCCTTTACGGACACCCTCATTGGGAAATGCGTATAGTCCACCTTCATTTCATACTCGTAGCCGTTTGTGACGCCATGCATCATGCTACGGATAAGTGATGTCCACGTTCCCACAATGGCCTTGCTGTTCTTGTTCTGTTTGGATATGGACACGGTAATTTCGTTATTTTCAAGATCCACCCGAACGATATTGCTCCTGAACGACCTTGAAACTTCCCCCAGCTTGCCCTTCACCGTGCAGGTGAATTCCTCGATCTTCACTGTGACATCCTTGGGAATTTGTATTCTTTCCACTTCGGTATACTTGATCATTGCATTCACCTAATACACGAACGCCAGCAGGCGCCCTCCAACTCCGGTCTTTCTTGCTTCAATGTGGCTCATCACTCCCCTGGTAGTCGAAAGGATGAGTATTCCGAAATCCTGAGCCGGCAGGTACCTCGATTCGAACTTTTCCATGTCGATGACCTTGACGGGAAATCTGGGTTTTATCACACCACAATTGTTTATGGTCGTATTGAGAGATACTCTGAAAAATGGGCTTCCCTGACCACTAATCACCTCAAAGCTCTCAATATACTTGTAGTCCTGCATCACTTTAAGGACCCTGCCTACTAGCCTCCCTGCTGGCCTTATTTCTATTGATTTGAAACCAACCTGGGATGCATTCTTTATCTGGTTTATCACATCATTTAAGAGATCATGCCTCATTCAACCACCTCAACTGTACTTCCTGAATCCCAGTGCCGGAGCAGTTTCCCTGAAGCACTGCCTGCATAGCCCAAGGCTGTATCTCCTGACGAGACCCCTCTTGCGCCCACATCTCCTGCATCCGTCCTTCCTCCCGAATTTTCTCCTGGGCTCCAGTTTAATTTTTGCCAATGCGCTCACCTATTATCTCTACCTTGAACTTTTGCTTGAGAAATTTTTCAGCCTCTTCCCTCGTGACCCTGATCTTTCCAGGCACAGGCCTCCTGCCAACATTCTTTCTGGAAACCCTGAATCCTCCCCGCCTTTTGAGAACTATTGCGACGTCCATCCCGAATATCCCTATCTCTGGATCATATTTCATTCCCTTGAAATCAGTATAGTCCGGGATGCCGAAATATGCGTTTCCCTGGCGATCAAATGAATAATACGGGATCTTGTTTCCCCTTGCGAAGAAGGCCCTTTTGAGAAAATCATCAGCATCCGTCCTCCTGAGAGTTACCTTTGCCCCTATGGTGAGGCCTTTCCTGATGTTGAAATCCCTTATCGTCTTCCTTGACTGTGTGATTGTAGGTTTGTGGCTGGTGAGCAGTTCCAGCACCTTCTGTGCCTTCGTAAGCCGGTCTCCGGCCTGCCCCACTCCAATGTTCAGAACCACCTTGTCAATGGTCACTTCACTCATCTTGTTCATTTCGCCACCTCATCATTTTCTGCAACCGGCAAATGGAACGCACTCCTCTGGTTCCCAATCGGGAATGCATAATCGACAACGGTGGAATACCCTTCTTCGAGATATACCAGGTTTCTGGCCGATGATTCCTTTACCTCTATCCCCTTTATAGTCGCAGTGCTTCCCACGTGTCTTCCTCCTGTCAGGAAAACCTTTGAGCCCTGCTGGAGCTTGAATAGGTCAACTATCTCCTTTTCAGGGAGTTTTAGCAGTATGACATCCCCATTCTGGACATCCTTTCTGTCAGTAATCATATTCTGGCCGTCATGAAAAGCCAGCTGATTCTTTCCTCCCGCAATGGTATGCTTGCCTGTGACCTTAACCGGTTTTTTGTCTGCGCTGCCAGCAGTTTCCTTCACGGGAACCAGCCTGCCCTTCATGTCAAACAGTATCCTGTAAGACTCGCCTGTTTTGCTAATAGTTATGACATCCATGAACCCGACCGAGAACCGCCTGTCCTTCACTGTCTTTCCGTCTACAAGCACAATTCCCTGGTTGAGCACCCTTGTAATCTCCCTCTCCTTGTCACCGAGCTTCAGGTAATCCCTGAGCAAGGTAAGGATGGCAATGGAGTTGGTCTTGTTGTGCCTCCCCTCTCTGGGCGTTACCCCCCAGAAATATTCTTTTCTTGGCAGAATTACGGTCTTGGAGACCATCATTCGCTTAGTCCTGTTGATCGTTTGCTTCACCTTCCTCTTCCGCATCTTCTGAATCCATCGTTTGATCTTCGGCTTGTTCCACCGTATCTTCCTGTGGAAGCGCCCCTTCTTCCTGATGGATCTCTTCTGTTACCTTGCTGTCCTGGACAGTTTCTGTGGCAGTACCTGATGGGATCCCTTCGAGCGGCGCAGCCTCTTCGGCAGGTTTCTCAGGCTCGATTGGCGCGGGTTCCTCAAATTTAAGATGCCTTGCCTCGGTCTTCATCCTCAGGACTTCCATCCTCTCCTTCCTGCCTCCGTCTATTCTCGTGATGACCAGCTTTGAATGGTCTACTGGGAATTCACTCTGTTTTCCATCTGATTTTGCAATAGAGACGCCGTCGATTATCACTTTCCCGGTCTTGTGATCGACAACCACTACCTTTCCGCCTTCTCCTTTCCGGGTTCCGCCTGCAAATTCAACCATGTCGCCCCTGCAGAGCGGCATCGCTCTGATCCCGTACTTCTTTCTCAGTTCATTGCTTAGTGCCACATTGATCTTGGATTTCACGTCTTCACCTAAACTATAGTTGATGCAATGGCTGCTATTCTTGGCCATCTCTCCGTTGCCTCCCTCGCAACGGCTCCCTTGATTTCTGATCCCCTGACTTCTCCTTCGGGCGTGACGAGTACCGCAGCGTTATCTTCAAACTCGACCATGACTCCGTCTGCCCTCCTGTAAGGTCTTCTCTGCCTTATCACCACTGCGTAGACTATCTTACTTCTCAGTTCTGGCGTCCCCTTTTTGACGGTTGCGATGAACAGATCGCCAACGCCTGCTGAAGGAATCCTCCTTGCAACGCCGTGGTATGCCTTCACGTTGATCAGGCTGATCACCTTGGCGCCTGTGTTATCCGCACAGGTTATGGTTGCGCCAAGGGGAAGCCCTCTGTGCTGCCTTCCGGCTATTCCTTTCATTGGTTCACCTTTCCAACTACTACGTACGAAATGGTTTTCGAAAGCTTCCTGCATTCCGCAATTTTCACCCTGTCACCTTTTGCAACGGTGATGCATTTTGGTATGTGTGCGTGGAATGAGGATTTTGCCTTTATGTATCTTTCATACTTCGGTATGCGTACACGCCTTTCCCTGACCACCACGGCACTCTGAATCATTCCCGTCCCTTCCACTGTTCCTTCGATTATCTGTCCTCTCACAGAGAGGTTTCCGTGAAACGGACATTTCTTGTCCGTGCACCTGGTTTTTGGTGTTTCTACGTCAATTCCTATATTGTTTTTCGTTCCCTTCACCCGACATTTTTCTTAGTTTCCTGATTTCCTTTAATCTTTCCTCAGGCCTCAATTCAACGATTCTTCCATCTATGATTGGGCCGTTTTCTCCCAGGCTGAACCTGAGGTTCCTCTTTATGAGCATAAGCCTCCTGGATCCGTCGGTTACCGTAAGGGTCTTCCTGGTCTCGTCGATCACCCTGTAATGCATACCCACATGCCTGGTATCCCTCGAATCGAGGATGACGATCTCTCTCCCTATGAACTCACCGGCAAGGTCCATGAACATCTATGCCACCTCCACCTTGAATCCCATTTCCTCAAGAAGCTTCTTGGCTTCCTGCCTGTGCTCCCCCTGGAGTTCGATTCGCTTGCCATCTTTCACAGTTCCTCCGGACGCTACCTTTCTCTTTAGCGACTTGGCTATCTGATAGATGTCCTCATCCTTGGGGTCAATTCCCTCGATGATTGTGACGTTTTTTCCATATCGTCTCTTGTCCACCGATATCTTTACGACCTGCCCTTCCCTGGAAAAACCTTCCCAGGGCTGGAGTTCCTTCGGAATTCCTGTGAAATTCTTATCCTTCATTTCTTTTGTTCCTCCCCTTCAACGGTCAGAATGCGGGCTATCTGTCTCCTGACACTCTTGATTTTTCCAGGGTTAGCTGGTGCACCCCCCATGGAGTGCGTGGCTCTCTCCCTCAGGAGCGTTTCGTAAAGCCCTTTCAGCCTTTCCTTGCGATCCTCACTGCTCAGTTGCCTTAGCTCCTTTGCCTTCAGCTCCATTTGTCACTCCCACCTCCTTCGAAATTGCATTTTCATCTATCCGTATCTCATCGGGCAGCCTGTAGTCGTTTTTCAGTATGCCAACGTTGATCCCGATTATGCCAAGTTTAAGCTTAGCCACTGAAAACCCTCTGTCCATCCCGTCTATAGAAGGCTGCCCGGAGTACTTTATTGCACCGTACATAAACTTCTGTGTCCTGGCACGCTCTCCGGATATCTTGCCTCCTATCCTTATTATTACTCCTCTTGCCTTACCTTCCTGGGTCCTCCTCAGGGCATTGGTTCCGGCCTTCCTGTATGACCATCCCTTTTCGAGGGATAGGGCGATCTTCTTTGCAACCACCTGGGCATTGAGATCCGGGTTTTCAACTTCCTTGACCTCGATCTGCGGGGATTCCATCCCATAGTCCTTTTCAAGCCTGCTTGTTATTTCCTGAATCTTTCCTCCCTTCCTGCCGATTACAAGCCCCGGCTTATTCACATGGAGCACAATATTGGTGCCGAACGGGGTTCTCTTTATTTCCATGCCTCCGAATCCGGCTGATTCAGTCTCCCTCTTTATGTATTCGGTGATCAGCAGTTTCTTTACTGACTCGTTAACGAATTTCCTCTCCTTCATTCTCCACCTTCTTCCACTACGATAGCCTCAATATTTATCTGGTCCTTGAAAAACTGGCCCGCCCTGCCGTATGCCTTCGGCCTGTACCTCTTTATCATTCCTCCCTTTGTCGCGGTTATGACCCTGAGGACCAGGTTCTCGACCTGCATGCCCTTGAACTCGGCATTGGCCTCAACATTAGATAGAAGGTCCATGAAAACCTTCATCGCCTTGACCGGATACCTTCCGGGGCCGCTTCCCCTTCTGTGGGAAACTGAATCCAGGTACCTGAAATATTTAATTGGCGATTCCTTTCTCAGTACCCTTTCTCCAAGGTCCTTTGCACTGGAAAGCTTCATTCCTCTCAGGTTGTGTGCTATATTGACCGCATCCTTAAGAGAAATGTCTGCGTCCACTATCCTACCATGCGCGCTTTTCTCCGGAAATTCCTTGACAGTGTAACCTTTCATTTCAATCACTTCAGAGGCATGAATTTGGAGGATCTTGTTGCTCCCACACCAGGACCGGAATGTTTCACTTCCTTCCTTGTCAGCGCGAATTCACCTAGGTAATGCCCTATCATCTCCGGTTTGATCTCGAATTTTACATATGTGTTTCCGTTGTACAGCTGCACTATTTTACCGACGTATCCCGGGATGACGATAATGTCTCTCACGTGCGTCTTTATCTCATCCTTTTCTCCAAGAAGCTTTTCATGTAGGTGCAGCTGCTCGTGGTTCATCTCCCTGGTCAGGGATCTCCTCGCCCTTGATGGCAGGATCTTTATCAGGTCCTGGAATTCCATGGCCTCCAGCTGTTCCAGCGAATAGCCTTTGTAAGAAAATTCTCTTGCCCTGCCCATCACTATTTTCTGTGACTTTCGGGCCTTTCTCTTTATGGATTTTACCGATGCCTGTCTCTTAGTCTTGCTTGCCATTATCTCTTCCTCCTCGGCGATAGCCTACCGACCTTTCTTCCCGGCGGGGCATAGGTGCTTACCGTACTCGGCCTGCCTACGTGCTGGTGGTTACCTCCTCCATGCGGGTGATTTACAGCATTCATTGCGACTCCTCTCACGGTATAAGGTCTCTTCGCCCTGCTGCTTGTGAAGTGCACATTCTTCCCTGCCTTCAGCACCGGCGCGTTCCTAGCTCCCGTTCCGGCGGATGCACCAAGCGTGGCCATGCAGCCTGCATGGAACTCCCTTGTCTTGCCGGAGGCCAGCTTCAGGATCACCTTATCGCCATGGGAAACGACCAGAGCTGCTGATCCCGCATTCCTGCAGAACTTACCACCATCACCTGGCATCGACTCAATGTTATAAACAAGCGAGCCGTCGGGTACCATACCCAGAGGGATGGTGTTCCCAAGTTTAGCCTCCCTGTCTGTACCGACATGAATGTTCTGCCCTACGTAAGCTCCGGAAAAGGCAATCTGGAAGTGGGTTTTTCCTGAATTGTCGGAGACTTTCAGGACAGGATTGTTCCTGCCTGGTGCGTGAACTATATCCTTGATGGTGTAACTTCCCTTAGGCGGGGTGCTGATCTTACCCAGATGCCTGTGGCTTGGGCTCCTGTAAACAAGCCCCCCCTTTCCTCTCCTCTGTGCAACTATATGTTTACCCATGATAATACCTCAGAATATCCCGATTCTGGTTCCAATCTCCTCCGCAGAAAAACCTTCCTTGAGTTTTACGACCGCCTTTTTTCCCTTCTTGTCGAAAAGCACGTTTACAGAGTCCACCTTCACGGAAAACCTCTCCTCGACCTCCCTCGATACCTGATCTTTGGTCGCATTCCTCCTAATCCTGAAGGTGAGTTTGTTTTCCTTCTCTATCAGCAGCATTGTCTTTTCTGTCGCCACGGGCGTCTCAATCACTGAAATCATTCGTTCACCTCTCTTAACTGCTCAAGGGCTGATTTGGTAAATACGGTGAGCCTGCCTCCCTTTCCGCCAGGCGCCAGTTTCCTGAGACTCAGCGATCTTACCGTAGCAATTTCCACTCCGGTAATCCCGGAGAATGGCCTGAGACTTTCCTGGTTTGAACCCACAAATAATATGCTTCTGGGAACGCGGTACTTCCTGTTCCTGGCTTTTCCCCTTCCCGCTCGGATTTTCTGTCCGGAAATGGCACGTTCCACATCCCCATAAAGTCCCACTTTCTGGAGGAAAGTAACAGCATCCCTCGTCTTGCTGAAAGATTCAATCTTGTCTTCGACTATCACCGGAAGTGTAACGTTTTCCGGCACCTTATGGCCGCGCTGGATAACAAGATCTCTTTCCTTTGTCATTGAAAGGGCTGAATTCCTTGCTTTTGTTCTCTCCTTTTTGTTTATCCTCTTCAGTAGGATCTTATCGGTCCTCGGAGAATGCGCACTTTTTCCACCCCTGAAACTTGCAAGAAGCACAGCGCGTGATCCCCCCTCTATTCTTGGAAGTCTTGCGATCCCATGTCCAGGTCCAATGTTGTGTCCAACCCGCCTCATGCCTGCATGAGGGTAACTTCCGTATGGTTGCCTGAGAGAAAGAGAAATAGATCTGAATGCCCGCTTTACCAGATCTTCCCTGAGTTCAGAATTGAATACTGATGGCAATTCTACCTCGGAAACCGCTTCCCCTTCTGCCGAATAAATGTTGACCTTCATTTCAGTCACCCTGCTTCGATTCAATTGAAACATATGAAATGTTTATGGCGTCAAGGGTTGGTGTCTTCTGTCTCGAAGGCTCCCTGAATTTTATCAGCCTCTTGGATGGCCCAGGTATCGAACCATGGAGAAGAACGTAATCATTCCTCACAAGCCCGTATCCCGGGTATCCTCCCTTTACGTTAACCTGATCAGTCTCAGATTTGTCTGAATATTTGAGTACCCTGATGTTGTGTACGGTTCGCTGCTGGTAACCCATCTGTCCGGCCTGTGGTACAGAGTTCCTCACCCAGTTCGGGTGCCAAGGCCCGAGGGTGCCTATCATCCTCCGGTGTTTCCTGTTCTTTCTTGGAAGCAGTTTGACCCCGAACCTCTCAACATGCCCGGTAAATCCCTTTCCCTTTGTGACCCCTATCACGTCGATAAAGCTGCCTGCCTTGGAAAAATCAGAGAATTTCAATTCCTTGCCTAGTTTCTGCTGGGAAAAATCAATCCTTTCCTTGATTGTGCCTCCAGCAACCCTTGCCTCGAATATCTCCGGAACCTTCGCCGGTATGCCGGTTACAGCAGAAGGGTTTGTCGCAACTATCAGCCTGACATCGAACACATCTTCATGGTCGGGAGTGAAGGCAGTCTCCTTCTTCCTAAGAGGTATCCTTTCAAGCATCTCCTTCGGAATGTCCTTTACCCATGATTCTCCCAGGGATTTCAGGCCATTCCAGTCCTCGCCGTAATAACGTATTCCAACAGCGAGCATTGGAGGAACCTCAACAACTGTTGCTGCAGAAAATATGCTCTGACCGGATGTCATGCTGAATTTTCTGTAGTCCGTCATTGTCACGTGAGTCATTCCCACCTTGTACCCAGCAAAAGCCTGAATCTTCGGTTTACCATCTTCTTCCGGCCACGATCTTATGGTACCTGACGGATTCTTGGTTCTTACTCGCGGATAGTATGCTTTAGACCCTCTTCTAGAGTGGTGCGGCGTCGCCATTTGATTTCACCTTAACAAACCGTTACATTTCCCGCCCGCGCACAATCATGCCCAGGCCCTGCAGGGTTGCTCTCAGCATTGCCCTTTATGTATGGTTCGTCCTTCTGGTTTAGGTTTGAGCGTTATATAAACCTTTTTTGCGATCGGATGTACGGGCTCACAATTTCCGTTTAGCACAGCAAACCGACCATGCCGATTAAACGGCTCATAATATGGCTTTAAGTGCAAAGCTTAAAATGTCATATCTTATAAGTAACCGAAGAGAGAATGGCTATTGAAGACAAGGATGACGAGATGTACGAGGACGTTCTTAGCAGGGGAGGTAGCGTTGAGAACGTTGAAGATCAGGGGGAAGCATTAAAAAAATACACCAGAGAAGTGCAGAAAAACCCGGATAATCCGTCTTCCCACAATAACAGGGGTGTCGTCCTTTACAACCTTGGAAGGTTTGAGGAGGCCATTTCAGAATATGACAAGGCTATAGAGCTAAACCCCACCGATCCCACGTACAGATACAATCGCGGGCTTGTGTATTACACGACTGGCAGGCTCAACGATGCACTTAATGACTTCAACTACGCGCTGCGTCTTAATCCTTCGGAAGCTGCCTATCACTACAACAGAGCCCTTGTGATATACGAGCTTGGGAGGGTGGATGAGGCGATAAAGGAGCTTAATGAGGCCCTGAAATTAAATCCAAGGGATCCGGATTATTACAACGATTATGGAAGGATACTTTCCGGCCAGGGAAAGCATGAAGAGGCATTGAAGAGATTTGACGAGGCACTGTTCCTGAGCCCAAGAGATCCAAACTACCACAACAGCAAGGCGGAAGCGCTGCTGAAAATGGGCAAGGCTAACGAGGCGGTCAAGGAATACAAGGAATCCGTATCACTGGATCCAATGGATCCGGATCTGCACCGCGACTTGGCCAATGCCCTTTATGGCCTAAACAGATATGAAGAGGCCCTCTGGGAATATAATGAGGCCCTTAAGCTGAATTCAGCCGATGCCTTCAATCACTATGAGAGAGCTCTCGTGTTCAACAAACTGAACAGGTACACAGAAGCCCTTAGAGACTTGGAAGAAACCATCCGGCTGGACAATAGTTTTGCTGATGCGTATTTCACCAAAGGGACAATACTTGAGGCTATGTCCAAGTTTCCGGATGCTCTGGGCACCTACGAAAAGGCTATTGACCTGAACCCGAAGCTTGCTGAAGCACATTATAGAATGGGGGTAGTGCTCACAAAGATCGGAAGGAAGCAGGAGGCGGACCGTTCCTTCCAGGCAGCGATCAAACTCGATCCGAGCAAGATGGAATACAGGATGTCGCGAGCCCTGCTGCTTGACGAGCTCAGGATGCACGACGAAGCCATAGAGGAATACAACTTCATAATGAAAATGGGATCGAACGCGCCGGACATCCATTTCAGAAGGGGGAAGCTTCTGGAAGACATCGACAAGCTCAACGAAGCACTGGCTGAATACACGGAGGCGGTAAAGGGGAGCAAGAACAATGCGGAATATCACCTGAGCAGAGCACTGGTCCTGCTTAAGCTGGAAAAGAACCAAGATGCACTGGAAGAGTTCGACACCGTCATTGTGATGAATCCCAAAATAGCAGAAGCGCACTCAAGGAAAGGGGTTCTTCTTGCCGAGATGGGGAAAGCCGACGAAGGGATAAAGGAGATAGATCAGGCAATCGCAATCGATCCGAGCAACCCTGCCTACCAGCACAATAAGGGCGTGCTTCTGCTCAAGCACGGCAAGTATGAAGAAGCCCTGACTGAATACGAATCTGCCGTAAAATCCAACCCTGAGGAACCCCAGTACATCTACAACAAAGCCCTGATCCTTCTTCGGATGGGCGACAAGAAGAAGGCGTTCGCCGACCTTAATCGTGCTGTTGAGAAGGATCCAGAGAACCTTGAGTACAGGAAGATTCGTGGAAAGGTGCTGTTTGAACTTGGCAGTTATGACGACGCCATAAAGGATCTGTCTATCGTGGTTGCCAAGGAACCCAAGAATGCTGATCTTAAGGCTATCCGCGGGATTTGCCTCTATAAGATAAACAAGAACAATGAGGCTCTCAAGGATCTTAACGAAGCCATCCGCATCAATCCCAAGGATCCGTCATACCATTACAACAAGGCCATAGTGCTTGTCAACTTCAGGGAATTCTCTGATGCCCTAAAATCGGTGAACGACGCGATCCGTCTCGGCGAGAGATGGGAATACCATTCCCTGAAGGGGGAGATATTGCACACCTCAGGTATGCTTGAGGATGCCCTTGAGGAGATCAACCTTGCGCTGAAATCCAACTACAACGATGCTGGTACCCATTACGAGAAGGGACGCATACTCCTCGACATGCATGTGTACAGGGAGGCTGCAAAGGAGTTCCAGGAATCCATCAGGCTGGATCCTGACGTATCGAGGTACCATGCCTCACTGGGAGAGTCGTCAGTGAGGATGGGCATGCCTGAGGACTCCCTGAAGGAGTACAGGAAGGCCATTGAGATCGATCCCGGTTTATCGGAATACCATGCAGGCATAGCAGTCGCATACAGGGACATGAAGAAGTTTGATGAGTCCCTGAAGGAGTATGAGGAGGCCATAAAGCTTGATCCCAAGAATCCCGATCATGTGATTGGCAAGGCCATCACATACAGGGACATGAAGAAGTTCGACGAATCCATAGAACAGTGCAACAGGGCCATAGAGATGAACAGGAGCAACCCTAGATACAGGGTTGAGAAGGGTCTCACATACCTGAGGATGGGAAAGAACGATTCCGCCCTGAAGGAGTATGAGGAGGCGGTGAAGATCAACCCCAACAACGGGGAATACCACAGCTACAAGTCCATGGCCATGGCGGAGATGGGACAGTATGATGATGCCGTGAAGGAGGCGAACGAGGCCATACGGCTTGACTCCAAGAACCCTGAATACCATTACAGGAAGGGCATGGTCCTGTACAATGCAGGCAAGGGCGAGGAGGCAGCAAGGGAATACAGGGAGGCTGTCAACATAAAGCCCAATGACCCGAAGTACCACTACAGCCTTGGCATATTCCTGCAGGAGAAGGGAAAGTACGAGGATGCCCTGAAGGAATACGAGAGGGCGATAACGATTGATCCCGAAGAAGCCGAATATTACTACTCGAAAGGTAAGACCCTGATACAGCTCCGCAGGGCAGACGAAGCCCTGGAATATTACCAGAAGGCCATTGAACTGAGACCAGCGGAGGAGAGATACAGGAAGGAGATGTATTCAGTGAAGGAGGAGGCAATACAGAGGTTCGATTATCTTGTGAGGCTTGATCCTTCCAATTCAGAGTACAGGCTCAAGAAAGGGCAACTGCTGATTGAAAACGGGAAATACACAGAAGCGGCAAAGGAATTTGGGGGCGCGCTGAATATAGACCCAAAAAATGCTGAATTCCACTACCTCAGGGGATACTCCCTTTTCAGGAACAATGACCTGGTTAACGCGATCAATGATTTCAATGCTGCGATAGAGATCAGGAAGGACAGAGCGGAATATCACCTGTACAAGGCTCTTGCACTTGTTGACCTGGGATCATACGACGAGGCAAAATCCGAAGCGGACAACGCGTTTGCCCTTGATCCGAAGAACAGGATGAACTATTCCCTCAGCGCAAAGCTACTTTTCACCTCCGGTAAGGTAAAGGAAGCTCTTGCAAAGATAGATGAGGCCATTAAGGAACACCCGGAATCTGCTGAGTTCCTCCATGATAGGGCAGAACTCCTTATCGACATCGGCAAGGTTCCTGATGCCATCGAGAGCCTGAAAGAGGCGCTTTCCTTCGATGAGACCAACGCCGGCTATCATTTTGAGATAGGCAACCTGCTCCAGAAACGGGGAAAGATCCAGGACGCTGTTCCGTATCTGGAAAATGCATGCCGGCTCAGCACCGGCAACCCGGAGTATCACTTCAGGCTTGGCCTTGCCTATATTTCCACTGGAAATTATGATGGCAGCAGGAAGGAGTTTAACGAAGCCATCCGCATCAATCCCAAGGATCCGTCATACCATTACAACAAGGCCATAGTGCTTGTCAACTTCAGGGAATTCTCTGATGCCCTAAAATCGGTGAACGACGCG
>JAJYPW010000087.1 GCA_021795055.1 Thermoplasmata archaeon | reverse complement strand
GCAACCATTATTTGAAAGACTATTTGGATACGGCTCCATTGTTTATACGACCGCTGGGGCAGGTGGAAATTTGAAATTGAAAAACTTTTACAAAACTGGGGCAGTTGTGTGGAGAGCAGCTAAAAATCCTGTACAATTAAAGAACTACGTACAGGAAGTCTCTGATATATTACAGAAAGCACAAAAGGCGAAAGACTACAAAGATATGGCAAAAGCTATGAAAGAATGATAATCTAGTCCATCCCACATAATTAGGGGCAGAATAATATTCCCCTAACCATTCATTCTCCATAGAAGATAGATGGGTCTTTGCGATAACCTTTCTTACAGTATCTCTGAAACTAAATATCTGATTTCGTAGATAATATTTGTTCAGCCTTTACATTTGATATGGAACCAGAGGAATGCGAACATTTATTATTGGATATGCATTGTATATCCAATGAAGAAGATACCCATAACATCAGCCAACAGGTTAGAGGTAACCGGCATAGAAGGGTATTTTGTGCGCACCGTCACACCGTTTGGGAATAGCGCAAAGATCGACTGCCCCAAGGAATACCTTGGCAGGAAGGTCTTCGTTGTGGTGGTATGATCTTGGAGCACATGCACGCTTCCCTCCTTACACAGGAGAGATACGTCAACGATGCCCTGGGAACGAGGCATCATTCCCCGGATCTGAGCGTCTTTCACTACAATCGCGATCTCCTGAAGGTTGCCATGACAAATACGTATCTTGAAACGGTTGGAACGAGATCGGATTCCATCCATCTTGCAATAGAGAAGTATCCTATCAGGGATACAATAACCAGTATAAGGGAATCCCTGTTCTCGAGGATATCTGCACTGTCCAGGAAATCCATTTCGGAGGACAAGGAACCGATCATGATAGCATTTGACTACACACATGAGGATTTCTATGGCGAGCGCGATACGTGTGGATCCATGGATGGACTGGCGATCATGGTGTAAGCGGGAAGTTCTCGTATCTTACGGCAAGCTTGGTGAGCAAGGATCTCAGGCTCCCCCTGTTGTCCATACCGTCGCCCATGGGCAATGACATGCCCTCAGAAATATCCGGAATGCCGGATCTCCTTCTGCTGCTGTTCGGTCATATCGATCTTCTCCTGTTTGACAGGGGATTCTACTCCAGGGATCTCATCATGATGCTCAATGAATGGAAGATGAATTACCTCATATTTGTGCCGAAGAATCCGCAGGTGAAGGATGAGTTCGCACATATGTACCAGACGGAGAGGAAGGTAATGCTGCATGGGTTCTCCATATACCGCAATGACAGGAAAGTCAGTGACTCGGTGTACCTGGCATTCCTGAAGCAGATTTTTGATCACAGGACAGAGGAATACTACGACTGGTGCTTCGCTACAAACATACCAGATCTGGATCACATTATTGCAAGGTACAAGTTCCGCTGGAGGATCGAAACTATGTTCAGGGTTCAGGATGAATGCAGGATAAAGACGAAGAGCAAGGACATCCGGGTCCGATATTTTCTGTTCGCATATGAACAGCTGATTGAATCCATCTGGTATCTATTCTACCATGAGGAGGTGAGTTTCAAGAAGTTCCTCACGGAGATGAGCAGCGTGTGCAGCACGCTGGTGGAGAAAGAGGAAAGAAGAAGAACAACCCACTCGTAGGACATCCTGGGCTTATGGGTGGAGAGCTCGTTGTTCTCCATTCTCCAAGACGCCATTAGCGAAAACTCGCCAAAAGCTCATCTCAGATCGGAGATACTGTCTTAAAAAGAAAGTTTAATCAAAGAAACTTAGTATCCATTTAATTAATTACATAACTCCCTACCTATCCTCTGGGATAGGATTTGCTTACATTTCTAAATGGGCTTGGCCGGATTCGAACCGGCGATCTTCGCTGTGTGAGAGCGATGTCATAACCAGCTGGACCACAAGCCCCCCTTGAGACCTTATTTTGTTTCTGTATTTTATAGCAATCATGGTTTCAGGCAGGATCAAACAGGCGGAAAGTGCAGTATTTAAACTGATCCGGACATTGATTGGGATTTATAACCAGAGATCAAAAGTGAAATTCAGGCGGTTCTCCATTTGCAGTTGAATAGATCCCGACCATTTTTGCTGATCCACAAGGGATATCCCGATTTGCAGAGCTAAATTGAGCATAAAGAGGAGATGCCAAGGCGAACAGCTGATTGCACGCACGTTCTTCAGTGAAATTGCGGTATTCTGAAGCATACAGATGGGATTTATTGCTTTCGATATGGTGGGAGATTGACTTGCACATTAAACATCGAATCCAACATTTTTGTGCGTCATCGTTAAATAAAGCCGCATTATTTTCCCGACAACCGGAAAGGGCTCGTAGTCTAGCGGTATGATGTCTCCCTGACACGGAGGAGGTCACCGGTTCGAATCCGGTCGGGCCCATTCTATAGATGATTTCCAGAGTTTTATGTGAGAGAAGCTGGGCCAGGTCCATCATGAGCGAAATATCCTGGAGAAGAAAGGTATGCCTCCGGAACCCACCCGGGAGGCAATAAGAAATGGAAGAACCGGTTAAGAGAGCGCAGAAAATCGCAGGAAGGACTTTAAAAGAGTTCTTTCCTCACACGATATATAATGGCTGTTTTACTTGCCATTCCTGATTTCCGCTAATCCCCAAGTTCCTTGAGTTCTTTCTTGCTAAAAATTATTTCCTTCAGTTCCCTGTCCAGTTCAGGATCGTTACGCCTGAGATATTCAAGGAGGAGGCTGAAATGCTCCTTCTCGTCATTCCTGTTGTGGATCATTATCTCCTTCAGGTTCTTATCGGTACAGGCATCCACCCTTTCGTCGTAGAACATTATCGCTTCCATCTCCTCTATCAGTGTCTGCCTGGCTCTGCTTAGATCCTTTATCCTGTCGCTCAGATCCTCTGCCACCTCAAATCTTGGCATTTTTTTTACCCCTTATTTTACCAGTGTAGAGTGACTTATAAGGTTTCCTTTTGCCCACTGTATTTCAGAATCCCAAATTACAGCGAAAAAATGGAATTTTGAGTCATATCGTTCAGGCAGCATAGCGGGATGTGAATGAGAGACGCAAACAACATGCCTTCGTGAATGAACCGATCTATGGCAGAGGAAAAGCACAGTTTCTGTCCCGTAGGGATAATAACGCGTTGAATGAGAGAATTCTGCCAGTTAATTATAATTATACTGATCCAATAACGATTTCACATAATGGATAAATCTAGCAGGATTCTGCTGACCGTCACCCTCGGAACGCTGATGTCTGCGGTCGATTCCACTGTCGTCCTTCTTGCATTGCCAACGATATCCGGAAGCCTTCACGCCGGACTGCTTCTTGCAATATGGACTCTGCTTGTTTACCTTATGGTGGTAGCCATCTTCACCACCCAGCTAGGGAGCGTCGGTGACTCCTTCGGACATGGAAGGGTCTTCACCATCGGGTTTGTGGTATTCACCATCGGCTCGTTCTTCTGCGGCGCCTCAAACTCTATCTGGATGCTTATCGCTTTCAGGGGCGGACAGGCATTCGGGGCAGCACTCATGCAGGCCAACGGGAATGCCCTGATTGCAGATACCTTCCCCTACGAGAAGCGTGGAAAGGCATTCGGCTACACCACTATGGGCTGGAATGTTGGCGGAACTCTTGGAATTGTGCTTGGTGGTGTGCTTACCACGTTCGTCGGCTGGCAGTTCATCTTCTACATCAATGTGCCTATTGGCATTATTGGAATCTGGCTCGGACATGGCACTTTTTCCGGCGTGAGAAAAAAGGGAAAGGTGCCCGATGCTTCCGGTCTTATCCTGATTGGTGCATCTCTGCTTCTCTCATCCTACGGTGCGACCCAGGTTGTATCCGCCGGGACTACACTTTTCAATGTGCTGCTGATACTTGCTGGAGTGGTACTGTTTCCGCTGTTTCTGTTCCTTGAAAGGGGGAAGGATAACCCGGTTATGGATCCGAAAGTATTCAGATCAAGGACATTGCTTATTCCATTGATGGCTTCCTTCTTCCAGGCGGTAGGATACCTTTCAGTTGTCTTCCTCCTCATACTTTACCTTCAGGGGGTGAGGGGGCTATCGCCGTTCGACGCTTCTCTGCTGCTCGTTCCGGGGTATATTCTTTCCAGCGCATTTGCGCCGAAAATGGGATCGCTTTCAGACAGGTTCGGCAGCAGGCTGCTTGCAACAATGGGAATAGCCTTCCTTATAGCAGCGGTGTTTCTGTATTCGTTGCTCACGACGACAACATCTTTCTATTATATCATCGCTGTCTCCCTGATCTCTGGAATTGGCGGCTCGATGTTCTGGCCCTCTAACA
>JAJYPW010000086.1 GCA_021795055.1 Thermoplasmata archaeon | reverse complement strand
CCTGAACATTTCATACATTGTCATCGGGAGTTTTAAGCAGGTTTGGCTGCATTCTCGATAGCACCGGCCAGTTAGCGTGCAGAACAGTTTGCTGCCTCTGAAACATACTGGTGCACCGGCAACCAGTAACTTCATCTAAAAAAAACAGGTCAACATTCAGTCATAATATCACCATTGCTCTTTCAGGGCGTCCCATTAATCCCGGGTGTTATTGGACCGTGTGCGTCTGCGAATACAGTCAGTCCATGTATTTAGTTTAATCAAACTGGAAGAACTGCATTTTGGTTGGAAAGATTTATTCCGCCTCGTTTTCCATGTCCTCTTCCGTCTCATCCTCTTCAGAGTCCGCGTCCTCTGGTTCCTCGGGCGACCATAAGATCGCAAGTATGCCTCCGAGAAGACCAAGGATGAGGCCAACGCCAAATCCCCAGTATCCGCCATAGATGCTTGCGATGGAAAGTATCGAAATGAGTATGCCATAGAGCATGTGTTGTTCCGGGTGAATCTTCAGTCTGTAGCTGAAGGCAAGAACAAGGGTTCCCCAAACAAGCCCAAGTATTCCAGATGGTGATCCAAGAGGGAAATAGGGAAGAATTCCATAAAGATTGATAAGGAGCACCAGGCCACCCAGAATGACCGGGAACGCGCTCAGGGCAGAAAAGATGTAAGCAAGCTTTGGAAAATTTGATTCTTCTTCCACGCGCTAGCAATATTGACTTCAATATTAATCTGTCTTCGATTTGAATCAGTAATGCCCGGAATTCTTGACTTTCTATCAACGCGATGCTGTAATATATTCATTCCGCAACATGGGATTGATGAAAGTGGGCAGAGAAACTCCCGAATTTTCGCCTGTGGAGATCGGGGATCTACCTGCAGTGGCAACATGGTTCGGAGAAACAGGAAGCCCATGCTTCAGTCATGGGAGGAAGTTACTGAAAACGATTTCAGTTCGAGGTCTTCTGCGTTGATCCTGCGGCCGGCATTTTCCAGAAGAAACGATAGTAAACGAAAA
Organism: Thermoplasmata archaeon; assembly: GCA_021795055.1. Classification (GTDB taxonomy): domain Archaea; phylum Thermoplasmatota; class Thermoplasmata; order Thermoplasmatales; family Thermoplasmataceae; genus JACWAH01. The sequence continues at coordinate 3,421 of JAJYPW010000086.1, read as the reverse complement.
CGTTAAAAAAGCTTATGGCAGAGGCCAGTTCAAACGGGATCAGAATCCCAAAATAGTCCTGAACGGAGCCAGAGGCTGCAGTGGCTCCAGCTGCAGGAAGCAGCCTGGCCGTCTGATTCACTCCAGTCGCCGAGGCACGATACTCCTCATCCACGAGAGTCATCATTAAGGCCTGCTGTGACGGTAGGGACATGGCCCTCAATGCTGTGAAGACTATGTAAAAGAAGGATGCAGCCAAAACTTCAGGTGCAAATGGGAATATTACAAGGAAAACCGTGGAAAAGGTTCTTGTTGCCATTATCAGCCTGACGAACCCAATTTTCTTGGTCGCATAAGGGGTGAGAGTGGTAGCCGCCGCTGTCAGAAATCCGCCAACTGAAAAAAGATCCCCGATCTGCCCGTTAGACATGTTGAATGTAAGTCGCAGAATGATGGGCAAAAAGGGTATTATTAAACCCTGCGAGGTACCGTTAAGCGTCCCTGTTGCACTGAACATTGAGATTATCTTTCTGTTTTTAGATGTCTTGGCAGTTTTCTCTCTCTTAGCTCCCGCACTGTGTTCCGGGCGCTTGAAGTCCTCATGGAGAGGAAGAATGGCGATGGCTGATACGAGAGAGATTATTAGGGCCAGGTAAAACAGCGTATGATAACTGTGAACATTGGAAAGTAATGCGCCGGTGGAGCCGGAAAGTGTGGAGATTATTGTGAAAACCGAGAATACCCTGGTTCTGTTCCCGGATGAAGTCTTTTCAGCCAGTAGCGCGATCTGCATAGGAGCGGCAATCGCCCCTACCCCTCCCCCGACAAGACCGCCGGCAATGCCAAAACCCCCCATTGCAGCAGAAACGAGGAGTAGCGGGAAATAAGTGGACACAAGCAGAATTGCCAGCGATCCGGGTAAAAGGAGTAGCGACAGGAGCAGCAGCAACTTCCTTCCGTGCAGGTCTGCCATCCTTCCGGTAAAAAGTGTAAGAATAGGGGTTGCAAGCGCGCCAGCTCCAAATATGATCCCCACAAGAGTAAGCGAAAGACCCAGGTCGTTCGTATAATATAGACCAATTACGACGGCGATGAATCCGGCTGCAAAACTTCTGGTTGCTCTGGAAATCATCAAAAGCAATAGATTCCTTGTATTACCATTGCCCACTCCGCCTTCTTCAGCCATTCAGGGCATCACTTTTCGCAAACGGAAATGCCCGGATTGTTATTTAAGACAAACCTCTTGCCTGAAACTGAGATTTAGATGCACCATTTCTGCATCAGAGTTAACATGACTTTTGCACACCCGATTAGAAAAAGGCCTTAACCGTACTGCGTCACAGATGAGCTACTTTCCTTATTTGACTACCAGCGGCGACGTAAAAAGGTGGCCATATGGGATGAAAGAGGTTCTTAAGCAGGTTGATGAGGCCTTTGCATTTATGCATAGAACGGAACCAGAGGTAATGCACGCCTTTGTAAAATCGCTGGAAGCTGCAGAAAAGCCCGGATCGCTGCAAAATGCGGAGGGCCGGATTCGAACCGGCGGATCCCTACGGAAACGGACCCTAAATCCGTCGCCTTTAACCTGGCTCGGCAACCTCCGCAATGCAGGCTGGCATTAATTGGAGATATATGAAACAGGCATATTTTTCCGGTATGCAGTTCATGTTAAATCACTGGCTGACGACATTTTGGCAGGTGCGAGTCGTATTTCAACGGCAGTACCCAAATTGATCTTGAGGCGTTCCTGATCTTGTGCAGGAGGAATTTTAAGTATTGCGGTAAATTGCCGATTGCGGCTATGAATAGAACATTTGCAATGAGCGCAATTCTTTTGCTGCTCGTCTCCATTGGATCACATGCACTGATATTTCAAGAAGTAAGCGCGTCACAAATTCATCCTCTGTCAAGAGCATCACAGTGGCTTAATACTAATATGGAAGGGGAAGGTAACACGAAGATCATAGGAAACGGATCGGATAATTCAAGCTATGAAATTTTCACCAATATGACAATAGCTATCGGGCACAATTTGACCTTTGTCGACTGCAACAGATCTGTAGCCGAAAATGTGACGATAACCGTACACGGCAGTCTCACCTTTATATCAAGCAGGCTTGTGGAAACCTCAACAGGTACATACCCATCGCACAGTGTGTCCATATTTTTGGATGGTTATCAGGGCAGAAGGGCAAATCTTAGTGTGGTAAACTCGTCTTTGACATTCAGCGGTTCACTAACTGGCAACAATTCTTCAATAAGGATCAGAAATTCTACTATCGATTCATCTGGGGAGAGTTCCTGGATTTCCTACTCGTTCGTTTCGATCAATCTTTACGTCAACAACTCAGAAGTTATGGGGTTGCATGAGAAGGATTCAGGCTTTCTCAAATCGACGGGAAACCAGTATTCGTCGGGATATCCCGTTGCAAAAAGCGGTTATCTGAATGTAATGTCGGTGACAGATGGCAACCTTCCGGTATCTTCCCTGAGCATCAGCGTGCTCGTATCAGGCAACAATCCAGACGGATCCGATTTCCTCAACCTGACAATTCCGGGAAATCCGGTCCTGAAGATAGCACTCCCCTCCACTCCTTCGCTCAATAACAGAGAATGGGTCAACCTCTCCATAAACCTGACTGCACCTTCTTCGGTCTCAAGCATTCTTTCGAACACTTCGAAGGAAATTTATTATAATTTCTCCTATGGGACAGGATCGAATCTTTCCATCTGGAATGTTACCATAGGGCTTGAGAGTGACGATATAGTGGATTGCCTTGGATACAGTTCATTCAACTACGTCCTCAGCAATTCGACCATGCTTTCATTTAATTCATCCTTTGATCTCAGCAATGCCGGTTCAGGGGGCCTGATTCCAAATGCCGGGAATCACCTGTTCCTTCTGAGAAACCATTCAAGGCTGGACCTAGAGACTGCAGGAACTTCCGTGAGTTCGCTTCCATTTGTCTTTGGCAATGGTTCAGCGGCTTTCCTATACGGAGTGGTGAATGTTTACGCGGAATCATCAGGCAGGATTGTGAATGGTGAGAAAATTTCCATGATCCCATATGCCTCAGATCAGGGTGAATCAAATCCGCTGGACCAGGTTATTCCGTCCACGGGAAATGGGAAATCAGTAACATACTTCGTGCTTTCAGAAATAATTTCAGAATCTGACCAGGGATATTTTGGAGACTACACCATTGAATCAATGGGAAACAACATGACCATTGCAATGCCCTCAGGGATTACAATCCTGAACTATCCTGAAATTAACGCCACAATCAAACCAAGCCTGCCGCAGGCTGCAATCAGCATATATGGATGTGGAGAAGTTCCAGGCGAATGCTATATTGAATTTGCGATCAATGGAAGCTTTCCAGTGGGAGGGAACTTATCCGCAAGCCTGAAGGTCTGGAACAGTGTATCAGTGCTGAAA
>JAJYPW010000001.1 GCA_021795055.1 Thermoplasmata archaeon | reverse complement strand
TCCGATCTATCAACCGTCAAGGCATATCAACTTTGATCCAGGGCTTGGACTTCTCAGCACAATGGACGAGATGGAGAAATACAAGAGGGCCTATTTCGGGTTGGATAAGGTGTCTGAGGAAAACCTGGAAAGCATTCTGCTGTACAGCTCAATCACCGGGAGGATAGAAAAGCCTGCTTCAGTCAGTTTCCGTCATCTGGTCACACTTATCCAGATATACAGGGATCCAGACTCCATTATCAGGCTCGCAAGGGTCAATGCTGGCGGAGAGGAAATTGTCCGCAGGGAGATCGAGATCGCCAGAAGATGGCTGAGTTCATATGCCCCTGAGGAAATAAAATTCAAGATGCTGCCTGCAGATGAAAGAGTAATTCTGCCCGAGAATGAGAGGCGATTCATCTCGGCCCTCCAGGCATCCCTTGAAGCTGCGGAATGGGATGCAGAAAACATCCACAACGTAATTCATGAGTCGATAAAGGCATGCGCCATAGATCAGGAGGAAGGATTCATGGCAATCTACAGGCTCCTCATAGGAAAGGAAAAGGGACCAAGGCTTGGATACTTCCTCTATGGCCTGGGCAAGGAATTCGTAACCAGGAGGCTGCGAATCAATGCTTGAAACGCAAGTTTCCATGAATCAGCCCAGGAAGATATATCTGGAAGCTTACGGATGCACCCTCTCAAAGTCAGAGGCAGGCATCTATGTAAATTCCCTTCTGCGTGAGGGTGATACCATGGTATCTGATCCCTCAGAAGCTGACCTCAGGGTAATAAACACGTGCGTGGTCATTTCACAAACAGAAAATAGGATGATTCGCAGGATACAGGAACTTTCCGGCTTTGGTGATGTGGAAGTTACCGGGTGCCTGCCTGCTGTTTCTGCCCAGTCGCTTGATCAACCAGGAATAAAGCTGATCTCTGCAGGCACATTCAGGAATTTTTACAGGGGAGGCCTTGACGACGTGGAGATCAGGGATATTTCTATCTTTGACGGCATCCCGATAAACCAGGGGTGCACGGGCAACTGCAATTTCTGCATATCCCGGATAGCACGGGGAAAACTGCTTTCCCGTTCCCGGGAGAAGATCGTTGGACAGGTGAGGCTGCAGCTGGACAGGGGAATTAAGGAGGTAAGGATAACCTCACTCGACACTGCGGCTTACGGCAGGGATATTGGAACGGGGTTACCCGATCTTATTGGGGATATTACCGCCATCAATGGCGACTTTCAGCTCAGGGTTGGGATGATGGAGCCGGGGAACACTTCCGAGATCCTGCAGGATTTATTGTATAGTTACTCTGATTGCAAAGTCTACAAATTCATGCACCTTCCCGTCCAGAGCGGAAGTGATTTTATCCTCGAGAAGATGAACAGAGGATACATCTCATCAGATTTCCTGAGAATTGCGTCCAGCTTCAGGGAGACGTTTCCGGTAGGAATGCTCTCCACGGACATCATCACTGGCTATCCGGGAGAAGGCGATGCTGAGTTTGAGGAGACCATAGAAGTGATCGAAAAATCGAGGCCAAACATAGTGAACGTGACCCGTTTCTCACCACGTCCATATACCAGGGATTTTTCTTCCACTCCCACATCATCGAACGAGACAAAGAGAAGGGACAAAGCCATAATGGAGATTCACAGAAGGATATCCGAGGAAGAATTTTCCAAATCTGTAGGAAATGAGTTATCAGTCCTTATCACCGAACAGGGCAAAGGTGATACCATGGTTGGCCGGGACCAGAATTACCGTCCGATCGTCGTTCCCGGCAGGTATGATCTTTACAGCCGGGTGAACTGCGAGATTGTGGGCTTTGGGGAAACCTATCTTATAGGAAAAGAATCTAATTCCTGAGCTGTCCAGTTTGCGGTTGAGCGTTCCTTCTGTTCGAAAATATGGGACGGAGATAACGGTGAATTCGATTCCATGCCGGCACCATGTTTCATTCATGCTTGATTTTGAGAGAGCAGAAACTTTGCACCTACTCCACCAGCATCCAGGCAAGTTGGTGCATGGGATTTCATATGGCAAACGCTCTTCGCTACCGGTCTATATGTTTCACCATGGTAATCCCTTGGATTGGGCAGTCTAATGCAGCCTGTCCACTTCAACTATCTCGTCAAGCACGTACCTGTCAGACTTCTTAAAGCCAAAAAGGGTCTGGAATTCAACCGGGGTCAGTATGGGAAATGGGAACCTGTCATAGTCATCTATCGGTACCCTGGGACAGCCGGTAAAGATAACCGCATCTGAGCCCGAATTGACTATGTCGTTAGAGTTGAATTCATTTGAATACATCATTATATGATCCTTCCCGAGTTCCTTTAGCTGGGTGCAGATCAGATCTGCCAGTTTTTTCCTGTATTGCCCAACTTTTGTATCCACTATGACACAGAACCTTTTTGCCTTCAGGGATTGAGATATCTTGGCATAGCGCTTCCTGAGGAATTTCTCGGTCTCATCCTTCATGCTGCTGACCTTCCTCTCATTCAGGTCAAGGATGAAGGATTCCTTTGATCCGGAAAGTTGCGCTCCAATGGCATGAAATCTTCCCGTGCTGATAACGAGGAAGCAGTCCACATCGGCAGAAATGGAATGCGCTGCGCTGAAATTGCATCCCAGGACCTGGCCGGGATAACCCATTCTTGAATCCTGCATGCCTATTTTTGCTGCAAATCCAAGCCGTTCAAGGTGATCCTTCACATTATTGATAATGTCCAGATACTGGATTGAAGCCAGCAGGCCAACAGTGCGATACCCCCTGTCCACAATTGGATCGTAGGTCTGGTCAGGCAGGTCATAGGTGAATTCAGTCCTGTATTCCTCAAATATTACGGGCTTTGGATAATTGATGTTGGGTATCACGGAATGCCCGAACTGCACTATTACGTCTACGTCCCCGTAAATATCCGGGTTCCCGATATCGCAGGCCCCATAAAAAGCATCAGAGGTGATGATCACTGAAAATTCCCTGCTCAATTCATTGAACAGATCATAGGACGAGCGCTTCAGGCCGTCCGGAAGCATCAGCATTATTTTCCTTGCGTTCATAGCCCGAAGTCTTTCAACTAGCGATGTTGTATCCCCGATTCCCACAATGGTGTATGGATTCGGGTGATTAATAGTAATTCAAAGTGATTTATTGAATAGAGCGACGCTGAAGGAATATTCAGAGAGCACTGCCATAAACAAGGCATGGGATCGGGCTGTGGATTCAGTATTTCTGTATTGCCGGGAACAACTTGAAGCGTTACAGGGCTTCATAATCAAACAGCGTACTTGGCCTGATCCTGACAAATTTCCTGAAATAGTACTCCAGGAATTTCCGTTCGAATGAGGCTACGGATTTTGGCCCGGCAACGTTCACCGAATTTCCCCTAAGCACTCCTGCGGTGATCATGTTCCTCAGCAGCATGGTGAAATCGGATCTTATGGTCGGGACGTCGCTTATATCGGAGTTGACAAGTGCAAAGTCTGTTGCCTCCTCTATGACATCACCTATCCTCCTGTCCCTGCCAGGGTAAAGATAGCGCAAGAGGAAATGGGATTTCAGAAATGGGTGCATGTTGTAAAGATAAGGTGCGGGAAAATTAGGAAAAACAAGATCGCTTTCCTGAAATATCTTTCCAGCCATCACTTTCGCCCTTTCTGTTATCAGTCTTATGTTGCCGTCTGATGGGGAAACAATAACGTCCAGTCCGTCACCCTCGCCTGTACCTGGATCAGCAATCAGCAGAGTGAACTCCTGATCCGCCGAAAGAGTCCTGAATTCCGATTCGTAGCCGGGGAAACCAAGGGTGAATCCCCTTTTATTGCCCTCCCCCTTAATCGCGATTAAATAATTTCCATTTCTGGAATCCCGGAATATGTCTTTCATTCCCAGTGACCTCAGCTTCGTATCAATGCAGGAAACAATCAGATGCCTCCTCTTCAACTGCCTCATTTCCTTCATGTACTTCGAGAACAGGCTTGCTTCGGATGGCATCTCAGGCCTCCATCGATTCCGATATCTCGATCAATCTGGTCGCTATCTCCGGAGAGAATAGCGAGTCAGGGATCATACGGATGTGGACGCCCTTGATGAGCGGGACAAACCCGTTTGCCCTGGTGCCTGAAACCAGGTACTGCATGAAACCGGGTTCGTTCACGGTCTTAATCAGGGAATATTCTTCTGCTACTTTTTCCAGGAAAAGATCCTGGGAGGATTGTGCCCTGTGAAGCACAAAATTTTCCATATGCGATGAGGATCCAGCGACAAGCCTCATTCCTGCTAGTTTTTCCATCAACTTCCAGGAGGAATCCAGCAATACGTCATATATCAGGGAAATGTCCCTTGCGGCAGAAACAGGATCCCCCCTGATCCTCACCGAGCAGTCTCTCTTCAGGTTTAGGTTGCACTGAGTGCCCTCAAATTCAAGTGAGGTCGGCATGAATCCTCTTTTTCTGAACGAATTGAAAGTCTCCGATACAATGCCCCTGTTCATCCCCCTCATTGTTATCCTGCCCGAACCCCTTGAGATGAAGGACGAAAGTACGAGGCCATGGTCAATGAGTTTTTCCGGAAGGTCGAGAAAACTTGATATCGGCGCCAGGAAAAATAAGAGCCTGTCATAGTATTGTTTCTTGAATGCAGCATATTCATTTTCGTTGAGTTGACCGAGCACAATGCGAAAGTTGTCTTTGAACGGAATAAAGTTTACTTTTTCAAAGAGCTCCGGGATCAGTTTAGGGACAAAATGATCTCCCGGGCTCATAACCAGGACGGCCCTGACCGGGCTGTTTTTCCTGTACGTTGCAAGTTGCTGTGCAAGGATTTCCCTAAGTTCTTCTTTATCCAACGTGCTTTTATCCCGAACTGATTAAAAATAATTCGGATGAAACCGAACATCCCAAACTTGGTAAGGCAGATGAAGTTTTTCCGGTATTCTTTTTCACGCTAACGCGGATAACCAGCTTCACGATGGAAAATGAAACTCAAGGCAAAAAAGTTCTGCGCGTCCCGCGTAAAAGCAGACCCATTATAATAAATAGAAATGTTAAAGCAGCACCCGTCCGGAAGGATCATGACTAATTTATGCAGAAACCCGTGAAGTTTATACTCAGTTCCTTGAGTAACACTTAAATATCGAACTTCCTCTTCATTTTCGTGGTTTCGAAGTCTACTGCTGCCCTGGTCGTTCTGGCAATAGTCGTTACCTGGCTGCTGATTTCATCGATAGGCCAGATTAACTCACCAGCCAGCCAGGGAGGTGGCACGGGCAACCTCAATGGCGGGACGGGAAATCATGGTTCCGGATCAAATTCCGGATATGCCTTTTCATTTCCTTCATTTCCAGGGTTCACATTGCCATTTTCAATTACGCTTCCAGACTTCTCAAATTTATTCAATATTCAGTGGCCATCATTAGGCCCGGAGATCCACACAGTTAATTTGTACGTCTCTTTCTTCAACCCATTCGGCCAGCAGCAGTTCCAATTCTTCAACCCATTCAAAGGGATTGATCATGGCCTGGGTAATCTTCTCAACACCCAAGTTTTTGGAGGAGGAACGCAGAATTTCCTGAAAATTCCGGATATCCTTCTGTATGCAGCGCTTGGTCTGGTGATTGTAGCCCTGATTTCCAGCTTCGTTGTCCGGGTCGTTACCAGGGACAGAAGCAAGGAGGGCATCGTAAAGGGGACGGAAATGGAGACATTACCGGTGCTTGACCAGGAAAGTACTGACAGCATGACGGCAACGTACAGCTATTCAACAGCGGCTTATCCAGGATGGAATCCGGAAGATCATTTCCTGAAGCCTACAATACCGTCTTCATATCCTCTGGTTGCCATGACGGGAGAGGAGTTGATCGTGAGCTATCCTAACGGCACTGCATTTGACCACGGATCTGCCGCACTGCTGAAATTGGAAGACGTTCAGGCAAAAATCGGGGTCGTGGAAGGCTGCAACCTTATCAATGGAATATACCAGAACGAGGAGGACAGTCTGCATCTCAGGGGTGTTATCCCGGGGGATGAAATAATCAGAATGACTGAGGCCAACATCATTTCAGGCGGAAATGTCTCAAATACTGTCAGGGAACTTGTGCGTAATGAGATTGAAAGCGGTCGCGTGAAGGATGCAGGCAGGATCGATCAGATCGTTCGTGCATTTGAACGCGTGCGATATGGTGGTAAGCCGGCCAGCATGAAGGAGCTGCGTGAATATTTTGACAATCTCAGGGAATCGATAGCCTCGCCGTTAGCCATAATCTGCAACGGAGAAAGTTGAATTGAGGGTCTACCAGGGTGAAGCACTATCAGCGCTGTTGAAGTATATTATGTCCGCGCTGGTGCTTGTAATAGCGGGGGCAGTCCTTCTCACAGTATCTCCACTGATAGGCGGGATGCTGCTTGTGGTTGCAGTTTCACTGCCCATGCTTCTTGCGGGAAAACTTCTGCTGGATTCTGGCAGGACTTATTCTCCAGTGTTAATGAAGCGTTTTATGGCGCCACTCCCGGTTGAAGGGGTATTATCTGGACTGACCTATGATCTTGTCACATCCTCCATTGGCGCATTCGGGGCAACGGGTGCATCGCTTGCACTGTTTTTCTTCCTTCTGTTCGTTAGCATGAGGTACACAAGTTCGGGTCTTCTTGAAAGGGGCCAAAGACCTGAACCGAGCAGATGGTTACATAGAACTTCAAACGCCATGCTTTTTCTGGCAGTATATTTTGTGTTCTTCCTGATGGGTGGTTTTTATTATTTTGGATATCCATTCCTTTTTGCTGGAATTGGCATTATCCCCTTCTCCATTGATCCACTGCTGTCCATTTCCCGGAACAGACAGCTCAAGGAGCTTTCGGTTTACATAAGGGACAGTTCAACATCATACATTACCGGCTTCTTTGTGTTGGGGTTAGCATATTCTGTTCTTGAAATCCCGAAACCATATCAGGCTAACGAGTTCATACTGTTCTTTCTCCTGATGGGCACGTTGGTTCTGATTATGTACGCTTTCTGGAGAGGATATTCCATCGGGACAGGGAAAATTGAAACGCTGTACAACACAATCTACATGAAACACAGGTTTACGCCGAAAGTAATATCAGAGACCGAATCCGATCTCTTTGCGAATTCCGTGAAGGAATTTGTAGTCCATGGAAGCAAATCGGACCTGCTGGTAGCACTCTCCCATATGCTGGGAGCTGCCGGGGCGAGCCTGGAGGATAGCATGGCTATTCTCGCCAAACTCGCAGAGTATGGGGGGTTTGGGGAATCAGTCATTAACAATGCCTTTACAAAAAGGTCAATACAGATTGAGGTGTCTCAGAGGCTTGACATGATCAACAGTGTTGCAGTGGTGATTAAAAAAAGATTGGAGGCGAATGCATGAGTACAGAACAGTTGGATGTATACAGAAACAGCATATTAGACGCAATGACGGAGATATCAAAGTATTATGTGGGGAATCCGGAAACGGTGGTTAAAATTATGGCAGCAGTCCTCTCTTCTGGGCACGTGCTCCTCAAGGATTTCCCGGGGATCGGCAAGACATTCATAGTAAAACTTTTTGCCCGCGTTATGGGCATGACAAGCAAGAGGATCCAGTTCACCCCTGATCTTCTGCCTTCCGATATAGTCGGAACAAAAGTCTGGAAACAGAATTTGGGGGAATTCCAGACAATCAAAGGACCTGTTTTCGCTAACCTGATCCTCGCCGATGAGATCAACAGGGCTCCTCCAAAGACCCAGTCTGCGCTGCTCGAGGCAATGGAAGAGAGACAGGTGACGATAGAGGGCGAAACGATGCTGCTCGATCGTCCCTTCATAGTTCTGGCGACACAGAACCCGGTGGAACTCGAGGGGACATATCCTTTGCCAGAAGCACAGATGGACAGATTCATGATCGAGCTCACCCTGGGATATCCCACAGACGACATCGAAGTGCTCAGGAGGAGGATTTCCTGGCAGAGTGATGATCCCAGTTCAACTGCCAGCGTAATGCTTGATTCAAAGGAACTTCTTGAAATCCAGAAATACGTAGAATCCGAGATAAAGGTGGACAAGGACATCCTTGAATATATATCAGAATTCGCAAAATGCCGCACTGACGAAAGGGTACTTGCTGGACCAAGCCCAAGAGGCTTGATCTCACTGCTCAGGATATCCAAGGCGATTGCCTTCATTGACGGCAGGGATTTCGTGATTCCAGACGACATCAAGAAGGTGGCAAGGGATGTACTTGGCCACAGGGTGATACTGAAGCCGGAACTTACCCTTGAAGACATAGATGGGGAGCGCATAATCAGTGAATACCTGGTGAAGATCCAGGTTCCAAAATAGGTCAAAATGGTAAAGGAATGGAGCAAAAGTCTCCTTGCAATGATACTCGTGGGTGCACTCTCCGGGATTACGGCCATAATCTCCACAAACCGTTTCCTCGCCATTCCCATCCTATTTGTCGCCTTCACAATCATTGCCCTTTACTCCCTTGACAGGGAAGGAAAATTCTCGGTTGATGCAGTTTTTCCAACCAAGGCAAAGGCGGAGGACACTATCGATTTCACAATGGAGACGGTGTCTGAAACAGGCTTCGGGTTCCATCTGGTTGAACTGCCACTTCCGGAAGCTTTCCTGCTGCGGGAGGGATCAAACATTCATGTGATTTTCAAGGGGTTCAGGAAAGGATCCTGGAAATTCACATTTCGCGCTGCTGGGATGCGGCGTGGTACTTTCCTGCTCGACCATGTAAATTATACCTATTATCCCGCGCTGGGGGTGATAAACAAAAGGGACGGAAAACTCAAGACAGGAGGGGAACTGGAGATACTCCCTAAACTGAACATTCCAAAACTCCGGGTTAAAAGATTGACAAGTGAACAGGTCTCTCCGAAGAATTCGATCTCGAGGACCGGTCCGATTTCTTCCGATTTCGAATCGGTCAGGGAATACCAGGCCGGAGATTCGTACAGGAATATCAACTGGAAGGCAACCGCAAGAAACTCCTCCTCAAATCTCATGGTAAACCAGTACGAGAGGGAGGGTGAAAAGACATTGATTTATCTTCTGGATCGCAGCTTCCCCATGTCCAGGGGTACTGCGGAGGAGAACCCCCTTGAATACGGGATTTCCTTCATATTTGCCCATTCTAGGGCTCTAATGAAGGAAAATATAAACACAGGTTTCTGGACTGCACAGTCTGGCAGGGGTTTCACCAGCCAATCTGTTATGCCTTCGTCAGGAATAGAAAATGAGTACAGGTTACGCAAGGCTCTATTGAGAACTGAGCCGCTGGCATCCAGATATGTGGTCTATCAGGTGGAACCCAAATTCTTCACCATTGTGAGGGAGACGAGGGCGACGGTGCTTTTCATAACATCAGTGTGGAAGGAGAATTACGAAGAGCTTTCGCGCTTCATCAGGCGGATACGGAAATATTCAGGAAATGTGCTGCTTGTCAACGTCTTATCTTCAGGCATTATAATGAAGCACATACTTTCCGGCATGGAGTCCTTCTATGGAAAAAAGACGGCATTGAGAAATTCGTCCAGGTTTCTGAATGAACTGCCGCGTATCAGGAGGGTAGACTGGGACCCAGTCAACGAACCGCTCGGATATCTTGTGGGTTCTGTCTCCATGGTGACGGGAATATGAACAGGCAAACGCTTTCACTGATATCCCTCCTATTAATGATGCCTCCAGGACTGATACTTGTGGGTAGCGGGTACACTCCTGCTGTCATAGCCGGGTTCTCGGAGATCATAGTTGCCGTTGCGGCAGGCTTGATCCCATCTGAAAAGGGAGGCGGGTTTGCATTATTCTTTCCATTTCTCATTCTTGCCGTGGCAATGGCTCTTTCTCAGGGTTATCTGCAGAGGTTGCTTGGCGTCTCCCCAATTGTACCGTCAATCTACGAGAATACGGTTGCATTCCTGATGGTCTTTGTTGTGCTGGGAATTTTTCTCTCAATGACATCAGGCACGAGCAAATCCATGGCCACTTCATTCAGGCAATCCGGATTCGATGAAAAGGAATACAAATCCGCTCTCTCATCATTCAACACTAACGCAACAATTCTTGGGTTCGGAATGCTATTTCTATCCATTGCTGGATACATTGCTGTTTCCCTGCTGCCAGAACTAAACATAGGGTTTTTCCCGGCCGTCATTGCCTTCGGGATAGTTTATCTGTTGATATTCAGGGCTATATTTTCACAGAGAAAGCAGAACTGAGCATGCTTATTTCCTGGCTCTTCTGATGGTGATCGGGACCAGCCCGTTTTCAAATTCATGCATCGCTATATCGACGGGATCGATCATCGTTGAAGGAACGTCAATTATTACCGGAGCACCCATAGATATCTGGAGAGCCCTTGCACCTATAATCCTGGCTTTTTCAAATTTAGTAAGGGCCATAATGCTCAACAAAACGATACGACAATAAACTCCACTATTAATAAATTGCTGCCTGCACAAAAAAATACGCAGAACGCCTCGTCTTTATCAATTCCCGATTGGGATTGATGGTTTCTGCAGGACTCCGGATAACATATCATCACCCGAATAGCTTATTCGCCTTTGCCATCTCTCGAGGATCGTGAAGGCAATCTGGCAGTCAAATTGGGATAGGTATCACCGACATGTAATCCACGTTTTGTTGTCAGGAGAGCTTCCTTTTGGAAGTATTTCGGGCATTGGAAAATCCGGTATTCAGCGACTGAAAATCTTATCGAAACAGGTAGTTGAATTATTACTATGTAATAGTATGTTTTAATAATAATACCTGCGTTATGATTTGGTATGTACAATTATGTCCTTATCCCGGGTGCATGGCTGGGCGGTTGGGTCTGGAACAAGGTGGATCCATTTCTGGTGAAGAAGGGAAATAATGTGTTCCCTATTACCCTGACGGGGATGGGGGATAGAATTCACCTTGCAAGGCCTGAGATCGGAATGGAAACCGCAATCGAGGATGTCCTGAATGTGGTGAAATTCAATGACTTGGATGACATTGTACTTGTCGGCCATAGCTTCGCGGGTAAGGTTGCAGCAGCTGTTGCAGACAGGATACCTGAAAAGATCAGGTTGACTATCTATCTGGACTCTTTCAGGCCGGTTGATACGAGAGAACCGCAGGGAAGTTTTGATCCAACTGAGGAATTCGGCCCGATTCCAAAAGGATCGTTCGGCATTCCTTTCTCGGAAAAAGTACTAGAAAGTATTGGAAAGGACGTTACAGGCGGGAACAGAAAATGGATGCTTGATAAGTCCACGCCATGGCCTATCAGATTAGCCACCGATCCTATCGTACTTTCCGGATCAACCAGCAATGGCAGGGTCGCATACGTCTTTTGCACACAGACCGGCGACCCGGTGGACGATATAATCCAGGGTAAATGGGGCAAGCTGCTTGGCCCATACCGCATAATGGACACCGGGCATTATCCCATGGTTACAAAACCAGAGGAACTCGCAAAACATCTTCTGGAACTCTCAGAAATTTGATGCAGGATCATTCTTTCCATGTGGATTTCAGGATTCCATAGCCTCATCTATGAAGGCGATGCTCCAAGGAAGTTTCGCAGGTCAACGTGACATTTATGGATCTCATCAGTTTATTGTGGGTAAACTGAGATCTCCTGCCACCAGATATATGATTGTGTCCCTGTATTCCTGAGTCTTGAAACCATAGGAACGTTTGAATGCTGTACGGATCTTGTTGTTCAGGCCTTCGACAACAGCTGAATTTATTCCTGTTAGTATGGCTTCCAGAATGCCATCAATGTGTCTCTTCATGGTCTTTCCCAACTTGATGATATCAGGCATCCTTGATCTGGATCCCCATGATATCCATTTCCTGAGATATGATTCCGCAACGGACACATTCACCTTCCACAATCTCTGGAGTGCAATCTTGAAATGATATGCATGGGATGTCTGTAGATCGAGGGATTTCACCGACAAGAGGCGATCCCTCTCTCTGTCCGGGAGATCATCAGAATTCTTCAGCCAGTCATATCTGGTGTGCTTCAGTGTCTCATTAACCTTGGCCTCTTTCCTCCTTATTTTGTCCAGAGTATCATTCATCATCTTGATCACATGGAAGTGATCAAAAACCAGAGATCAACAAAGTTAAGTACCGAAACCGTTTTATTTTTCCACGAAAACCAGCAAGCTTTCATCGAAAAAAACCCTTGCGGTCATGCTGGCTGCCATAATGGTCATCGCCTCTTTCACCCTGCTCTTTTACATGAGCAATGCTTCAAAGGAATATACGCCCGGTCTCTATCTGCCGGTAACGTTCACGAACTCAACCGGTGGTGTTAATTCGAGCTCAATTGCTACTGTCGGTGGTTACAGTTACATGGGTGGTTATAACCTCTCCAACCTCTCCGTAATGGTCTTCTCTGACATACCTGATGCCCTGTACGCGAACCAGGGCGCTTCCACGCATATCATTGGTATTAACAGTACGGCAAACAACCCGTACTATGATGAACTGTTTGCCGGGATACCGAACAGCAAAGGGATCGTCATGGGTTCGATCAACAGCACTTTCCTCACCATACTATACGGGTACAGGCATTTTCTTTCCATTCATAACGAGAGGAATGTCCAGGTGGCCATGGAACTCGACGCATCGTACCAGTTTGTGAAGGGCGATACGGTTTACGTGTACCACTACTTCAACGAGATACCCTTCTTCCCATTCGATAACTACACGGCATCACCATACCAGTTCCACCAGGTGATAACAATGAACATGAACCAGGCACCGACCATGTTCCCTCTCAACAAAGCCAATTCGTCCCTGTCACCGGATAAATTCATTGGAGGCGGTGGCGGTTGCTATAACGTAGTGAGATCCTCAGTTTCAACTTACTGGGGCCCCTTACCGTACTACATCGGCGTTGTGAACCATACCACGTTGCCAACGGATTATGAGATGTCTATTGGTCTCAGCCTTACGAACATAAGTCTAAATTTCGGTGCATCGAGCACGCAGTCCTATGACGAATCCTCCTCCGGTACGGTTTTATCAACAAATCCCTCGTGGGCAGGCGCGGGACAGGAGGCCAAAACAGAACAGATTTCATATGGTGCAACTTCAGGCAAAGGACTAACCCCTCCAGACCATAACATAGTGATGATAGGATACGGGCACTTTGAGATGCAGGACATCTTCTCAAAAGTGTATGTCTTTAATCCGGTTGGTTGTGTCTATGAGGGCACATACAATACAACGACACTGAAAATTGTTAACCCGAACAACGGTAGCTTCGACCTCGTTTCCGGTTTTATGAGCACGCTCTACAAGACCAACTACTCCCTCGATCCGTTGATAAATGCATTCATACAGCACATGGTCCGGTCCACGCCTGAATTGGTAAACGCAACTTCATACCTGGATAACGTAAGTTACAGCATGGCATCGCAGAGTTATGTGAATGACGTCACAGCACGCGGTTTCAACAGCAATGGGTTCTCATGGCTGAAGGTCGGGATGGCCGCCCTTGGGGTGGGGATATCAATAGCAGCGATCGTGAGTGCACCGGAAACGGCCGGTTTCAGCCTGGTCGGAGCCGCCTACCTCATGTCGGAACTTGGTCTGGGCTTTTCCCTCGTTCCCGCCCTCACCACGACCACATATTACAGCGCGACCCATGCCACAAACGATTTCGTTGATTTCTCCCTCACAAATGGGCAGTCCTTCAATGTTACCGCATATCTCTACGTTGCAGAGGGATATCAAACGCTCAACGGGTCCTCATACTCCGTCCCTTCAGGGTTCTGGAATGTCACGAACTGGAATTGAATGAAAACTTCGACTGGTAAAATTAGTCAGTCATAAGAGCCGTCATTGAGGGAAAAAATGGATAAACAGAAGAAGCGTATGGATCGCATGAACGGTTTCGTTGCAGGCACAGACCTTGGAGTGAAGGAGAGTGTAGCGACGTATATGGCACCAGGTGGAGACGTAAGGGAACGTTTAAGTTTCCGATGACACCGGATGGACACAGGGCATTTGCAGGACTGGAAAGATGTACTCTTTCGTTAATGGCAGTGGTGGTTCAGTTATGGGTGCGATTGGTCCTGCACTAACCGCACCTAACGACTGGATTTGTTTATAGGTCGCATATGAATCGCCCGGAATACCGTTCATGGGTGCATATCTATTACATACCGACATGAAAGCAGCACCACCACCAGAATCATGAATCCGCTGGACAGGGATCCATGGGAATCGGCATCAGGGCTTCCTGGTCGGCTGTCAGGAGTGGAGAGAATACTGTCATCACACAATGCCGGCAAAAAGACCGCGCCTTTAAGGAAAAGGCAATAACCCGGTTCTGAAGCTATCCTCAAACTTCAATCCGAGTCACAACGACTCGGATCAGGATATAATCGTTCCCTGCAGCAGGAGAAGTTATCCTGGAACCTTAATATATACTGCATTCAGGTGTTTGTTTCTAAATTGCCCATGTTTTGATTGCTTATTTGTTGTCTGTTGAAGCATAAGAAGGAAAAAAGTAATGTGGCCAGGGCTCACGTGGCCACGATGAAGTTAGACGGTGCGGTAAACTGATAACTGTTGCCGTTCAGGTTAAAGGTCACCGGGTTGGGCGACTGGAAATCTGTCAGATTGTATGCATAACCATTACCAAAAGGCTCGTTTGTTATCGCGTATAGGTTAGAGACAAAGTCGCTGCTGGTCGAAAAGGAGATCGTGCTGAAGTCCGCGAGCAGTGTATCCGCCAACCCGAGGCTGGCAGCAATGAGCCTGAGGCTGGCTGTCACAACCGCAGCCTCGCCAGATTCAAGAAAACCGTTTGCCGCCGCTGCAACATCGATGGCAGCGACCGCAACTCCAAGTGCACTGGCAAACGTGTTCAATACCTTTTCTTCTTTTTGGTACACACCAGATGCATTGGAGTATCCGGTGGTTTTGCCCCATATCTGTCCTCCCTGTATTTCCTGCCCACCAGCAAGCGTTCCCAGGTTAGTGGAAGCGGAACTCTTGGTCAGGTTCTGCAGGGCATAATAGAAATATATGGAGACAAATCCATAACCCAGCTTGTAGTTTCCATCGGTTGAATTGACCGCACTGATCTGGATGGAGCTGGTATTTCCAAGGTATTTCTCTTGGCAGTTGTACGGGTAGCCCCAGAAATAGACGACATTGTAATTGGTGATTGTGAAAGTGGTGTTTGAGAGATATATGAATGCGGAGGTGTTATTGATGTTAGTACGTCCGCCATTCCCAGCATAAGAATTGTCAGGATACGCGCTCCATTGAGCAATTGAACCACCTGCAGTGAAGTTTCCGTTTCCGCTCCAGGAAGGGCTGGTGCTCATCTGGTCAGTTACGCTCCCTCCCGCGGTCACTCCCGTCTGGTCGGAATTCATGGCAATGTCGGCTGTTGAAGTGGCGATCGATCCTACAATGGCGAGAAAATTATTCTCGGGTGGATATCTTCCGTTTATGTGCACGGTCATCAGGGGGTCAGGGCCATGGAGAGTTTTTGTCCAGTTAAGCAAGTACCAGGTACCATCGGGCCGACAAAGACCGATAATACGATCCGGCGAGTACCCAGAAGGCGATGATGTGCCATGCGCCGTGGTACTGTTAATCGCGGTGGCGTATGTGGGACTGGCAAGATCGAAGGACGGGGTCACGTTGAATGCCCGGGGAATGAAATAGATGGATGAATAGTCGGACGGATTCACGGAGGTGTCATTGAACCAGCTGCCGGATGTGGAATTTGCATTCTGCACATATCTCTCAAGGATCATACCGGAAGCGTTGAATGGCAAGTTGTTATAATATGAGTAAACGGAAAGGTTTCCGTTGATAAGGACGGAGAGGGTGCATTCCAGTTCAAGGGAAACGGACTGTTTGTTGTTCCCCTCGATCTGATAATACGACTGCCATCCGGCAAGGATCTTCGAGAAGTTGGCATTCATGAATTCGATCATGTTCCTGATTCCGGACTGTGAAGGGAAGTAGGATTCATTGAACAGGGTTATCTGTGCCTGTGGGGGCAGGGTCGTGCCACCCGGGGTGGAAAACCCTCCTGACCACAGGTAGGATGGATCGATCCCCATGATCTGGATAGCCTCGGTGACATTGGCCGATGCAGGTGTGTTTCCCGGATTGGCAAGGGAAAACACTATCTTGGGCCCAAATGTCGCTGTCCCTCCGGTATTCTCCCCATGATAATTTCCAAAAACAACAAAGCTGGTTGAAATCATTGCGACGGCAAGAATGATGCTCACTGCTATTTTTGTTCTTCTTGAGAGCGTCATTGCGAATCAACTACTTTATGAAATATATATTTTTTGGCCATCACACTTTCATGCGGGTTTACCGATAAAGTCGTAAATTACCGCACCTGAAATATATTGCAGTCTTCAGGTGCTCCTTATTCCTGTAACCAAAGGCTATCTTTTCTATGAGTGCTATCCTGGAATTGATCCCTTCAGCCCTTATATTGGTAATGCGATGGATGAAGTAGTTCAGTATCATTCCGAGATGGATCTTCATCAACCGTGCAATGTCCTTCATGGCATCTATTGATGAATGTATGACCCAGCTGCACCAGCTTTCCCAGTATTTTCTTGTATCTTCCACGGAAGGGGCGTTCCCGAAACTGCGGATATCCTCTTTCATGGAGTATGCCTTTCACGTCAGGAGATCGGATTTCTTCAACTCTCCATACTGTCTCCTGTACTTATCCGGAAGGTTTTCAGATACATAGAGCCAGATGTATCTTGTTCCCTTGAGATCCGTTATCCCTTTTTCGGCCAGGGTACCAACAGTCTTTTTCCCGGTATCCAGGGGAAAACTCAGTCAACCTTCCATCGCAACTTCTGTTCGAGCAGTGCCAAATAGGGCTGGCACTCACCCTCGAAATAATATATCTAATACTTAAATAATATTACTCACTTGAAAGTGGAGAAAGCCTAAATTCTTAAGTGGTATCAGACGTTTTAGAACTGTGACAGATCCACAACGTCGGAAACATCTGCTGCTTCTGGGATACGCCGCTGGCATGGTCCTTATCCCGGCATTAGTCTATTTGCTCACGTCATACCTGCCGGTTTTGCCGGAACCGTTTTACCTGACTGTTGAGATATCTGTTGTACTTGATGCAATTCTTTCGCTGATGTTCGCTGCCTCATACATCCTGATCTCAGATGAAGCGGCACAGCGGAACCATGATCGCAACCTGAAAATCGGCAGGTTCCTGAGATCCTTCGTGGCAATGATCTTCGTGCTTGCCACAGTGCTGGTGATCATCTACCTTATCACAACTGTATACGACATTATACCTGTTGGATTCACAAACCTTGTCAATGCCCTGGTCATCGTCGTTGTCGCGTACCTGATTTTTAGGCTTGTAGTCAACTTCGTGAGAATGTACCTGAGCCGGTTCATGCCTCCGGCGAAAATGCATCCCATCGTGTTTCTTATCACAATTGCCGGGTATTTCATAATTGGTCTTGCTACCCTGGCCGGGCTTGGAGTCAATGTCTCATCGGTTATACTGGGCGGCTCCCTCTTTTCGGTTGTGCTTGGCCTTGCTGCCCAGACTGTCCTTTCTAACCAGTTCGGCGGCATCCTTCTCACAATAACCAGGCCATTCAATATAGGTGATTATGTAACCATCAACACGTGGCAGTACGGCGGTGCTTTTCCAGTAGTGTTCCCCAAATATTTCTCGGAGGACAGGTTAGAGGCTACAGCTTACACGGGATTGATCCATGATATATCCATCAATTACACAACCATGCGGCTCAACAGCGGTGATATGGTAAAGCTTCCCAATGGAGTGGTCATTGTTGCTGCGATCATTGTCAGGAAGAAGGAGGTGGTTGTGCAGGCCAGATATGAGACGCCAAAGTATGTGGATTTTGACGCCATCAAAAAGGTGATTTCGAAAGAGATCGGGAAGATCCCAGGTTCTCTCTCAGAACCACGCGTTTACATAGACGAGACTACTATGAACAGCTACATAATCAAGGTCGTAGGAAAGTTCAGCGGCATAGATTCCGACGGGATGCGGAGCAAGATGTTGTCGATCCTTATGGGAATAGTTGAGCCCATGAAATTCAGTGCGAGTTAGTGCCTACACCCTCACAAGAAGCTTGCATGAGGATATTGGCACCACTATGTAGTCTTCCTCGTCGCTGTCTATCTTTATTATGTAGGTACCCTGGTCAATGCCCTTGAGGGTCCCTTCGAAGCTCATCCCGGGCACGATGCTTTCCTGAGCCTGATTGACCATCCATGCCTTGACGTGTTTCTCAAGCATGTCAGATAGGTTCATGGTAACAACATTGGATTACCGCATTTAACCATGATACTGGATCATTGGAAGACTGTTCGGGAAATCAGAATCCGGGACGGGGATCCAGGATATCCCGTGTACCTGAAAGCGGTAAGATGCAGTCTTATGAGGCTCTGTGTTGATATGTCCACGATGAATTTAACATACCTGTATCCGGGGATTGATCACGACAACGGTTTTCATTCGCTTCTCCGCAGCCCGGAACCTGGAGACTGCACCTATCATCCCCATCTGCCTGCGGAAGAGACACACTCTTCCCTTGCTGTCGTGGGTGTACATACCGGCCTGTTCTCAAACATGAAGTGCCGGCTCATCTCTGTACCTTATGGTATGATCGGGGTATTGCGTTTCAGTGGTATTATGTAGTGCACCTATCCGGACTAGAGCCTTTTAATATTTTCCTGCTAAGAAGTTTGCAATGCGCCTGGATTCAGAGCTTATCAAGATCCTTGATGACAAGCTCAGGATCACAATACAGCCGGGCAGATACGAATATATCCAGATCAACATGAAAAACAAGAAATTCGCCGAGTATAGCAGGAGCAAGCTATCCGAGGTATTGATAACAGATCAGATTGTATCCCTCTCATTCAGCATACAAGAGAACAAGCCTGCCAGAGAAGAGTTAATGGGAACAGACCTCAACTTCTCCACAGTCGATTCCACCATAGTTGATCGATCTGCAATGGAAATAACAGCAGTGAAGACTCTTCCCATCGTTGAGGTTGCAAGAATACAGAACGACTTCTCAAGAAGGAGACGGAAGCTACAGAATCATCTGAAGAATCCGCAGAAAAGGATGAGGAAGCTCAAGCAGACAGGAGGAAGGCAGCGGAACCGCATGAGAGATGCGATCTGGAAGATGTCCGGATGCGATAACTGTGGCCGGGACTACGACAGGGACAGGTTAACCTCACTTGCTATTTCCCTCCCTGGTCTTGACCTCTGCGGAGATCCGTTCCCCGTGAGTGCGATGGCCTCTGTGCCTTCAAAGATGGATGAATATCTGTACACCAGAAGTCAGCCTGAGATTTCCGGAGCAGATGGGACTGAGATGGCATACGCT
>JAJYPW010000085.1 GCA_021795055.1 Thermoplasmata archaeon | reverse complement strand
CCTGGGCCGGACAGGGACGAGGTCGAGGAGATGGAAAAGCTGCTTGACACTGCAGTTAAGGAGGACGTATCAATTCTGGTATCAGGCGACCCTCTCACGGCGACCACCCATAACATGTTGAGGTTGAGGGCGATGCAAAGGCGCATTCCGCTGCGGATTATCGACAATTCCTCGATCCTGACCGCTTTTCCCATGCATGCCGGACTCTCAATTTACAGGATGGGGCCACCTGTTTCAATACCATTCTTCACAAGGGAATTCAGGCCGGTGAGCCCATACAGGAAGATCGTCGTCAATCTCAGGGCAGGTTTCCACACCCTGCTACTGCTGGACCTCAGGGAAGGCAGAACAATGGAACCCCGGGTTGTCAGGGAGGAGCTGGTGGAAATGTCCGTAACCGCAGACGATAAGACAATCACTGACAACACCGACATCATTGTTGGTTCCAGGATAGGGTCAGACGACGAGGCCATATTTCAGTGCTGCGTAAAGGATCTGGAAAAAATGCAGGACAGATCGCCGATGTCAATCATTGTCCCCGAGGTTCTGACCGAGGATGAGAGGAATTTCCTTCAAAGTTTCAGCACCATTCCCGGGAAATGACTGGGAATATTTTATAGCAGCATCGATATTAAGCCTCAATGCGAGCATTGATTGTGGGAAGATTCCAGCCTTTCCACAACGGACATCTTGAAGTGATCCGGAAAATTCTGGAGAATCATGAATCAGTCATCATAGGTATCGGGAGCGCACAGTATTCCCACACACTGAGGGATCCCTTCACTGCGGGTGAAAGACACCTGATGATTTCCATGACCCTGGAAGCAGAGAATCTTACCAATTTCTATCTCGTGCCAATCGAGGACGTAAACTCCAACCCTCTCTGGGTGGCGCATGTCGAAGCCCTGACTCCAAAATTCGAGGCAGTTTACACTAACAATCCGCTCGTGCGAAGGCTTTTCCTGGAAAAGCAATACAACGTTAAATCCGTCAAGCTGCTTAACCGGGACGACTGGTCTGGAACAAGCATCAGGGAGAAGATGCTTGCTGGGGGAAACTGGGAGAAGGACGTACCCAGGCAGGTATTCGATGTGATAAGGGAGATTGATGGCGTGCAGCGATTAAGGGACCTTGCAGAGGACGATCATTGATTAATCGCCGTATAGCATGTATTCAAGCACTTCCAGATCCTTCAGTATGTAGGATATCTGACAGAATTCATTCGCCTGGTGGTAAGTGCTCTCATCCGCTGTGCTCCATACTGCGGCTGGCAACCCCTCCTTTCTCAAATGGTTGGCAAACGTCTGCCCACCAATTCCTATGAGTTCGGTCTTAATTTCCCGCTTCTTGAGGAGCGCTTCTGATAGCAGGTTAATCACTTCTGCATCCCTGAAGACTATCGGGCTGGAGTCTTCACGCTGTACAATCTCCACCTTTACGGTGACATGGTGTTCCGCCTCGAACGCTCTGACCGCCCTGGAAATATGATCCAGTACCATATCAGGGTCGTATTTGGGCAGGATCCTGCAGTCAAAGTAAAACACATCCGTTCCGGGTATTGTGTTAATGTTTGGCACGTTTTCCTCGTGGCGGGTGGGCACAAAGGTGGAGAACGGAGGGGTAAAGAGTTCGTCTCTTGCGTTATACGTCTCATTCAGGGACTTTTCCAGGGCAATTACAAGTCCGGATCCCTCAAGAAATGCATTTATCGAAAGATCTGGCCTGCTTCCGTGCCCCTGCTTCCCTTCCACTATGATCCTCAGCCACAGCACGGTCTTTTCGGCAATCTCAATCATCTTCCCCTCACGATCTCCTGAATCCGGAACAAGGATCAGGTCTTCCTTCCTGAACACGTTGTGTTCAATAAGCGGCCTTATCCCATACCTGCTTCCTGTCTCCTCGTCCGATACGAAGGCAAGCCCAAGATCATATCGCATTTTCTCCTTCCTGAGATATTTCAGGAGAAGAAGCGAGGTAAAAACTCCCTGCCCGTTATCACCTGAGCCACGACCGTAGATCTTGTCTCCATCGACTGTGGCGTCAAAGGGATCGTACTTCCAGAGTTTCCTGTCTCCAATTGGAACGGTGTCTATATGGGATACTATCCAGAGGGTTTTCTCTTTGTCTCCAATCTTGAGGTAGACATTCGGGCGCGTAACCCCCCTATCATCCCTGACATCAAGCCTCTGTGCATTATTGTATCCAAGTTCTCCTAGAATTTTAATGACCTCTGCTGCCCTGTCACCTTCTCCACTTCCGCCGCTGGCAGGAGATATCGAAGGTATCCTTAGGAGTCTCTTGGCGGTCCTGACCAAAAAATCAGTTTTCTCGGCTTCGCTCCCGTTCATTAGCTCTAAAGCCCTAATTGGTATAATTTCTTTTAGAGTCAGGCTATCTGCTACATCTAACTTAAATTGCTGTTATTTTGCCATCATCATTGGTGCCAGGCTTTGACCGTCCGGACATGTGTTTCGCAAATTTTTTTTGCTTCCATTTCGTGAGGCTATGAAGGATGCCGGTATCCCGTGCTGTTACACTGATCAATTTTTAATCTTCCTAGCACTTCAAGTTCACCGATGCAAGCCAAAAAGAAGGACTTCAGTGAATGGTACAACGAAATCTTGGAATCAGCCGAGCTTAGCGACAAGCGGTACCCGGTAAAAGGCATGAACATCTGGCTTCCATACGGGCTGAAGGCGATGAACCTGATAGACGCTGCTACGCGGCGTTACAACGAAGAGTTTGGGATAGATGAGGTAAGTTTCCCTGTTCTCATTACCAGGAATCAGCTTGAAGTGGAGTTCGAACATCTCAAGGGCTTCGAGGGCCAGCTGTACTGGGTGACGAGGGCAGGCAAGGACCAGCTTGATGTGGAACTTGCGCTGCGCCCAACAAGCGAAGCTGCGATTTATCCTATGTTTTCTCTATGGATCAGGAATCACGCCGACCTTCCGAAGAAAGTCTTCCAGATTTGCAGCGTATACAGGTATGAAACAAAGCATACCCGATCATTCCTCCGCATGAGGGAATTCCGTTTCTACGAAGCGCATACGGCTCACGTAAATTATGAGGACGCAGAAAAGCAGATAAGGGATTACATGGGCATCTGGAAGAAACTGAACGAAATCTTCCTCATCCCGAATGTGATCAACAGGAGGCCTGACTGGGACAAATTCCCCGGCGCTCAATACTCGCTTGCCGTAGATTCAATAATGCCGGACGGAAGAACGCTTCAGGTGGCGACAATGCACCAGTATGGCGAGAACTTTTCCAGAACATACGATATAAAGTATTCTGACGAAAACGGTGAACAGAGATATGTTTCCCAGACGACGTACGGCATGAGCGAAAGATTGCTGGGCGGAATGATCGGGATTCATGGAGACGACAAAGGGCTGATCTTCCCTCCGGAGATCGCTCCAATCCAGGTCATTATTGTTCCAATACCGTCAGAGAAAGCTGACATTTCAGGCTTTTCCGCCAGGATCAATGAACGGCTTAAGGCGGCGGGCATCAGGTCCAGCGTCGACACGAGAGACAATTACACGCCTGGATGGAAATACAATTACTGGGAAATGAAGGGCGTTCCAGTGAGAATCGAGGTCGGTGAACGCGAAGTGAATGAGGGCAGGATCACGGTGATCATCAGGAGCTCAAAGGGCAGGAAGACCTTCACTTTGGCGGAACTGGAGACTGCCATTCATCACTCTATTTCGGAGCACGGAAGGAAACTTTTTGAGAATTCCGAGGCAGTCATAAGGGAGAACGTGAAGGAGGCTACCACAGTTGAGGAAATGAAGCAGCCATTTACATTCTTTGCCTATTGGTGCGGACGGCGGGAATGTTCCGATGAAATAGAAAGAGTTGCTGAGAAATCATGCCTTGGCGTCTCGGTCTCGCACCCCGGAAAGGGGAAGTGCATCGTATGCGGGGCCGATGGAGAAAGATCCATGTTCTCTAGGACATATTGATGCCCATGAAATTTGACAAGCTTGCCGTATTCGACATGGACGGGGTCCTGACCACCCACAGAAGTTCATGGTGGGCAGTGAACCAGCATCTCGGCACCGACAACACCGCGAACCTGAAAGCATACAGAAGCGGCGAGATTTCATACAGGGAGTTCATTCTGAGGGATACTGAGATGTGGCTTTCGGCAAAGCCCGACATCTCAAGGTCCGACATTCATTCAATTATGTCAGGGATCCATCTAACGTCCGGCATAGGGGAGGCCACCTCATATCTTTCACGGAGGGGGTTCATCGTTTCAATAGTTTCGGGTGGGTTGTCCGAACTCTCGGAAATGGTCCGCATGGAGGGGCACTTCGATGAGGTCTTCACCAACAGGCTGACCTATGATGAAGAAGGGCAATTGCTTCCTGGCGGAGAACCTGTGGTTCTGCCCGGCAGAAAGGATCTACAGGTCAGGCTGCTACAGGAAAGGTACGGAATACCCCCGGAACGCACTGTGGCAGTGGGCGATGCAAAAATCGATCTCTCTATGTTTGTCCAGACAAAGTATTCAATATCATTCAATGCCATGGAGAGTGAAATCA
>JAJYPW010000084.1 GCA_021795055.1 Thermoplasmata archaeon | reverse complement strand
TAACTCTGTATGGCCTGTCATTGCAGTGTGGAAGATTCTAAGCTTTGATAAAACATTTCTGAGCTATCCTGCACATGCGATGAACCAGAAAGCGCCCGCTCAAGAATTAAGATGCCCAATCGCATAAGCTGTCATTATCTTGGGGATTTTATGACAGAAAATGTTACAATAATTGGCTCAGGGCCAGCTGGCTTGACTGCAGCAATATACACTGCTCGGGAAGGTTTCAACCCACTACTGATCACGGGATATGAAAGAGGCGGACAGCTTGGGCTTACTACAAAGGTGGAGAACTTTCCGGCATTCCCCGATGGGGTAAATGGTCCGGAACTTATGGAATTGATGCAGGATCAGGCAAAAAAATTTGGAACAAGGTTCAGGCAGGATATTGTGACGGACGTCTTCCTGGAGTCCAATCCATTCAGAGTCGTGCTCAGCGGTGGTGAAATCGAAACCAGAACTCTCATAATTGCCACTGGCGCATCAGCAAGGTGGATGGATATTCCAACGGAAAAGGATTTCATTGGAAAGGGAGTTAGCAGTTGCGCAACCTGTGATGCTCCGCTGTACAAGGGTAAGGATGTGATTGTGGTAGGTGGCGGGGACACTGCAATGGAAGATTCCCTGTTCCTCACCAATTTCGTAAAATCCGTGACAATCGTTCACAGGAGGAATGAATTCAGGGCAAGCCGAATAATGCAGGAGAAAGTGATCTCCAACCCGAAGATTTCCATAAAATGGGATAGCGAGATTGCAGAGATCAGAGGAGACAGGACAGTGAGAGGTGCAGTCATAAAGAACAGGAAAACCGGGGAAATGGAGGAAATGCCAATAAACGGCATATTTGTGGCAATTGGACATAAGCCCAACACTGGTTTTTTGAAGGAAAAACTTCCAGTTGACAGTGCAGGTTATGTCATCGCAAAGGACGAGGTGAAGACAGATATCGATGGGGTGTTTGTGGCGGGCGATATCGCAGATCACAGATACAGGCAGGCAATAACGGCGGCCGGCAGCGGATGCAAAGCTGCCCTGGAGGTCAGGAGCTATCTACAGGGACTTCCATAGCTCGCGACACTTAATTCTAACCAGCCCGGGTCGAGCTTAAATAGGATTACTTTTGTGCCGAATATACAATATTCTGTTGCAAATGATAGGGATGTACAGATGTCGGTTCACATCTACTTAATTGTCTTTTGGGTAAGATGAAATATGGAACTCATTATGCGCTTGCGAGAGTCGTAGAAGCTTAGGGAGTAGATTATACAGGCCACTTCGTGGGCTGAGAGGAAGTGCAAATTAGAGGCAGAAGGAAACATTCTATCTGATAGATCCATCAAAATGGCAGATTGTCCAGGTGATTGGTTTCAGAAAGGCAGGGAATTGACGGATATCCAGTCCCCGAAGCCAACAATTTCAGCGAGGTGATTGGAATGATTTTCACGCTGCCTGTGCTTCCAGTGCTTGGCGAGGCCCTGAATGAATTCCTGCTTCATTTCGCGATCGATCAGGTAATAGTTGTATACATGTCCCTCCTCAACTTTCATGCTGAAGAATACCGGGCTGTAGAAGTTGGAAATAGCTTCGGCGTAGAAGTCAGGGAAAAAGCTGGATTCAAGGTCAAACTCAACAACGTTAGTCTTTCCGTCCACGCTTGCATGAATTGCTGATCCCTTGATCCCAGGGCCATACAGCCTTGCCACCATCGGGTTCTTTCGCCGATCGGTGAGCATCTTTGGAATAAAGACGCCCTCATTCTGAAAAATCCCATGCACCTCCTTTTCAATCTCTTCCTTCGTGGTGTCCCATACGGTCCGTATCAAGGCAAAGTCGTTCAGGTCGTTCCCCAGCTTCTCATAAATTGAGTATATGTGCGGGAATCCACAGAAATCTTTCCCAAAATAGACAAGTTCTCTCCTGTACTGCAATTCCTCTGTGAGGAATTCCCTGATCAGCCTGTTGATTTCTATAAGTTTGCCATTGTGAAATTCAATGCTCAAGTAAAGATCTTCTGAAGACTGCATCACAGCAGGAACAATCATGCTACCTTGTACTGAATAGATGGCGTCCAGGAACTTCTGCAGAAATTCCGGCACTTCCGCCCTTATAATCCCGCTCTTCTCATTGATTATAAGATCACCTTTCCAGTCGGAAAAAAGCTTTCTTGCCGCGGTGTATTCAAGATCAGTCGCCGTAGGTCCAAGGTTTTGGGACAGCATCCACTTGCCATTTTCATTGGACAGAAGTAGAAGCCGCTGCCTTGATGTTTTTCCTCTCAGGTTATTGAATTGTAAAACCGATGGCAAAACGTTGTCTATCTTCACCACGGCGGAATGTCTGGCCACTCCATGCGAAACGCCGCTTATTCCATCCTTTACTTCACCGTCTCTCTGAGCGTTCTTATCAATCCACTCGCTAAAGTCTGAGAAATAGCTCAGAGAAGGTTTCCATTCAGAAGAAGCTTTAACGGACTCTGAGAAGATTCTCATCCACTCAGCAGTCATGGCAGAAGGCATAATCTCAACGATTGTCAGAATCCCGTCATCAAATTTCTGGAAGGACCACATGGTTACCACCCTTTCAGAGTTCTTCTTAGAGTTCATGAATTTCAGATAGGAGTTACCGGTGGTTGCAGAGTAAAGCTCACCATCGACAATTGTGTGAATGCCCTGCTTCTTCGCCGGGGATTCGCTCGGGATGAATATCCCCTGCACTTTTTCGCTGCCATATGGCGTTTTCAGTACCCTGATCCAGTGATTCTTCATAGGGTTGTTATTCTCTGTAAGCTCCTCCTCTGGTGCAATTAGGTCAATGTATGCAACGTTCAGTTTTATGCGATCATTGATCCCGGAAACCAACTTTGCAAATCCTTCAGACCCTCCAAGGTAATCTATTGAAAATCCTGCAACGGATTTCATGTTCCTGTGAATAATGCTGGCTATTGCCGGCAACTCGGAATGATGGAAAACAAATCCTATATGGTATTTGCCGTTGATAAGCCATATGCCAGTCAAAGCAGCGGAGTTAACGGAAAGCATATCCCTTATCATCACGACGTAATCCGCAGAGCTATCGTCCTCTACCTTTACCCGCCATACCCCCTTGCTCTTAATGGCGTCGAACTGCCTCAGGAATATCCCGATTTCTCGGCTCCGGGAGGCGTCTTCCGGAAAGAAGTAAGTGAATTCAACCTTTTTCCCCCCGATTCTGATGCCGGTAATTGCACTTATTGAAAACTTTTTCGACAGTCCTGAAATGCTGGTCCCGGTAGTGAAAGACAATCTCAGTTCGTAGTCGAGTTTGTTGATCTTATTGAATAGTTCAGAATTCACGATTGTCAGAGTTCCAACCCTCATGAATACTTAGATTTATTGGTATTTCCCACACTCCAAAAAGCGGAAACCATCCCTGGTTCACAGGATGTTCGGATGCATCTGCAGGATCATATGCATGGATTTGTGCATGTAAGAAGGAAATGGGTAGCCCAGCGTCCGGCATTTTCTGGCGCACCACAGAGATTCAGGATGCCCCATATGCAGCAATCCTGTCATCCATTGACCATTCCGAGAAAGGCAGGAATGCCTCGAGTGAAGGTTTCCATGAGCTGAATGTATCGAGGGAGGAGTCCCAGATTTCAAGCCACTCCTTTGCAAGGATGGCGGGCATGAATACGGTAACCCTGAAATCAGGATTGCTGAAATCATGAAACCTCCCAATTGTCACTACCTTCCTTTCGTTTGCTTCCCTGTTCATATATTTGGAATAGGAATTATCCGAATTTGCCATATATATCCCTTCCCGTGCGATTGGGGTGACCAGGGGACTTTCCTCAGGCGGTCGGTCGGTAATATATATCCCAATGGGTGCATAGCTTCCGTAGGGATTCTTCAATATCCTGAACCATCTGGGCCCTGTGGGATTGACAGGGCTCTTCAATTCTTCGGCAGGTGCAGTGTGCCTGACCTCGGCAACGTAGAGTTCCATTTCAGAATTTATCCTATTGAATATGCTTGCAAAGCCTTCAGTGGGCCCAAGATAATCTATGATGAGATTGCTCTTGTTCATCTCATGCCTGGTCAACACATCTGAAACCTGTTTGAGATGGGAATGATGGAAGACAAATCCCGCCCTGTAACATCCCTCGGAGAGCCACATGTCAGTCAGGACAGCTGAAGGGACGCCAAGAATATCCCTTGCAATTTCGACGGATACATCAGGTTCTCTGGTTTCCCTTCTGATTCTCCAGATTCCGTCCTTCTCAAAGGCATTATACTGGCGCAAAAACATAGTTACATCCCTGTTGAGCTGTGACCCTTCGGAGATAACGAAAGTGCTTTCAGTTGAGTCTTTGCCAAAGGAAATGCCTACAAAGGCCTCGATTTTGAATTTCTTTGATGCTTCGGCAAATTTTGACTCCGGCCTGTAGGAGATCTTCACCTGGCAATCAAGCTTATCAAAAACTTTCAGGCTTGAGATCATGAGGTTATCGCTAGAGACATGCAGCTTGATGTATTTAGACTTAGATCATTATCCGGGAAGAGCCTCAACCATTTTTACGCGGCCTGGGAAACCGATCAGGTTTTTAACCAAACTGTGCTTGCATGCTGTGGCAAACGGGAATGACGGTATATTGTGTGAAATA
>JAJYPW010000083.1 GCA_021795055.1 Thermoplasmata archaeon | reverse complement strand
CCTTACGGAGTGCTTTGTGGGGGGATTTACCTTGGAAAGCAATCCGTTTAGCTGGTCCACGCTCGGGCATGACCAGGAGCATATTGCCTTCCTCTCGTTGCTGATCACGTTGATGGAGTTCAGCTCAAATCCACTTGGAAGCTTACCATTCTTGGCCATTTCCACTATGCTGTTCACCACGTTGAGCACTTTTTCCTGGTCCCTTTCTTTCCATTCATGTTCCACTATTGCGTTTACCATTTTGGTTTCCTCAAATTCATGAATCAGATAGCGTAAATATAGATGGTACCATTCTGGACCGGTATACATGTATGAAGTGAACCTGAAAACCAGAAACAACCTGCCATTTTCAGAACTTTCCAGGAAGTTTCCCGGGCTTCTTATTTACAGGTGGTGCAACTCTGCAGTGGATTATATTGAATTCTACGGCAGGCAATATGAAATTGATCAGATCAGGGCTGCCTTCCCGGGGTTTGTCGAATCCCTCAACACAAATATCGTAAGCGAATCTCATGCAAAGGGCAGGCTTTCGGTGATGGTCTCATGCAGGTGCTCCACGCATAACTCGGTAATCCGGATACTGGAGTCGAAGAACTGCCTGTGGCAGGCTCCAGTAATTTACCGCGGGGGGTACGAAAGAATCAATGCCGTCACGTTCAACGATTCGGATCTTCAAGAGCTGTTTGAGTCCCTCTCATCCATAGGGGAAGTTTCCCTTGAACGGAAGACGCGCCTTGAGCCAGAATCCCTGCATGACGTCTACCTGATCCCGATCTCCACCCTGCTGGGCAAGATGACTGAAAAGCAGCTTGGCATACTGAGAGAGGCGATCAGAAAGGGATACTTCTCGACCCCAAGGAAAACTACGGTGGAGGAACTGGCTGAAGGCGATGGAATATCCGAATCTACCATGCAGGAACACATGAGCAAGGGGATCAACAAGCTCCTTGGTTCCATGGAACCTTACATCAACCTGATGCTGGAATACAGGAAAAACCTGCTGGAAGAACACAGCGGCGAATAAAGGATGGAAGAGAGTGCAGAAGCTTTAAGCTGGCAGTGAGAATCCATACTTATGAAGAACAGGTTTTCCGAATTGTTCCATAGCAAAGGGGTGAACTATTATTCAGACGATCTGCCGCTGCAGGCAGCACTGGCATTCTTTGGCTTCAAGGGGGACAGCGACCTTTCCGGGCTTGGCCGATTCGTATCCGAGGAGTTCATTGAAGCCCTCGATTACATTGATCATTACGGAAAGCCGGTCCTGAGGACATGGAGCCTGACAGGAGAGAGGATTGATTACGTAAGGCTTTCGCCAGAGCACAGGTACATCCTGGACAGGTTGCAGAGATTCGGCCTGATCAGCAAGATGGTGAACGGATCGGAATCAATGTTCTACCACTTCGTGACTGGCTATGTGGTTTCTGATTCCGGGATATTCTGCACATTCACCCTGACTGCGCAGACAGCCTACGCACTGCAGAAATATGCAGACGATGGCACCAGAAGAAGCTTTCTGCCCAAATTTTCCGATCCGGAAGAACCGTGGTATGGAGCGACCTTCTACACGGAAATACAGGGCGGGAGTGATCTGGGCGCAAACAAGACCGTTGCCAGGGAAAGAGATGACGGGTTCCTGATCTCCGGTCCGGACAAATACTTCGCGAGCAATGCGGGCATTGCAGACGGGGCGGTTGTGACAGCAAGGGTTGAAGGATCGAAGGACGGTGCGAAGGGAATCTCCGCGTTCTTTGTACCCGCTTTACGCAGGGACGGAAGCCGGAATTACACGATCAGGAGGCTGAAGGACAAACTTGGGACTGTGGCGGTTCCCACCGGAGAGGTTGAATTTTATGTTGCAGAAGCCTTCCTGCTTGGCAAAAGAGAATATGGAATTTACGTGGCGATGGAAATACTGTCCATCTCAAGGATAGATGATGCCATTGCAGCAGTTGGCATTGCCAGAAAAGCCTTCTGGGAAGCCTGTATCTATTCCACCGAAAGGTACGCTTTTGGAAAGCCCATTTCAGATCACGAACTGCTTGCAAGGGACATGGTGGAAATGGAAGCCGAACTGGAAGCCGCCATGGTTGTCTCACTCATGGCAGCCAGGGAATTTGACAGCGCTTCGGACTCAATGCCTCCGTACGACGACAGGTACAACCTGTCAAGATTGCTTGCCAGCCTTGCAAAAAACGTTGCGGCAGAGACAAGCGCGATGGTGACCAGATATTCAATGGAGATAGCGGGCGGCATCGGATTCCTGGAGGAGTTTCCCATGGCAAAGTTCCACAGGGACTCCATAGTTACATCTATCTGGGAGGGCACCAGCAATATACAGGCACTGGAGATGCTGGAGGCGTTAGTGAGGAAAAAAGCAGATATCTCCCTCATGAAACGCATGGAAGAGCTGATTGCGTCACTGAAAGACAGGGCAATAGCCGGCGAACTTGAAAGGGAAACCAAGCTGTTATTTGAGAGGATAGGCATGGTTCTCAAGAGCGAAGAAGGGGAATTTTACTCGAAAACCATACTTATGGAAATTGGCGAACTGGTTGCAGCGGTACTGATGTTTTCGATTGCTGATCGGTCTGCGCCAGGGAGCGAAATATTCCGGTCTTCAGCAAAAGTGTACTATGCCAGGCATTTCCGGAAGTCAGAAGATTACAGGAAGCTTGTTCTCGGGTCAAGAAGTATCATAAGCTGGATGCCCGATGCTGCTGCATCCGCAAAGAAATAGCTGCCGAACTGGCTTGACCATGCAAACCCAATGCGACGTCAATCACACCCGGACAGGGGTTACGGGCGGCTAAATTGATTACTCACGCAGGTAGCATCCCGGGAAATACCGGCATTCCCAATGGATTGCAGGGGCGCCTGCATTGCAGATCACCGGATTCCGCAAGACGTTATCAAGATCCATTCCAGGCTGCATGTGCCCGGAAGTCTGGTAATGAGGGCAATATGCAGGACTGGAATCTTTTTTAAGGTAACTCAAATCCCCTTCAGATGTACGGAACGTTATTCGGCTGGGAACTTTTCATTCTGGCCGTATCAATTGTGGGACTCATATATGCGATAGCACAGAGTTACCTGCTCTTGAAGATCCCGGTGGACGACGCCGTTGCGAAGGAAATTTCGGATCATATAAAGACCGGTTCGAATGCATTCATGAAGAGGCAGTACACCTGGGTTTTCATTTTCGCTGTCGTGCTGGCAATAGTTATATTCCTGGCTTTTACAGCGATTGGGCAGGAGACTGACGGCGGCAAACTTGCTGCAGGTTTCATAGTGGGGGCAGTAGGTTCTGCAGTAGCTGGCCTGGCCGGGATGAACGTGTCAATCAGATCTAACGTCAGGTGTGCGATAAAGGCAAAATCCGGACTCAACGATGCCCTCAAGGTGGCTTTCAGAGGCGGCAGCGTTACCGGCCTTACCGTAGTTTCACTCGCATTGCTTGGCCTTGTGGCCTTCTACATGGTTTATCAGGACCCCTCGCTGATGGTGGGCTACATCTTTGGCGCCTCTCTCGTGAGCCTTTTTGCCAGAGTCGGGGGCGGGATATTCACCAAGGGTGCCGATGTTGGAGCGGACCTTGTCGGTAAGGTGGAAGCCGGCATACCGGAAGACGATCCAAGGAACCCTGCGACGATTGCCGACAATGTGGGAGATAACGTAGGTGACTGTGCCGGTATGGGTGCAGATCTATTCGAGACATATGTGGTGACCGCGCTTGCTTCCATGCTGCTGGGATATCTTGTATACTCTAGCGGCGAAACATTCCTAGGAACTTTCGGAATAATATTCCCGCTTGTTCTTGGAGCAGTAGGTGTTCTCTCTTCCATCTTCGCCACACTGTTTGTGAGGAAAGGAGAGGGGCAGAGAATCATGACAGCCCTTTACAAAGGTCTCATAGTCACGGTGATCACCTCAGAAATTGGATTTTACATTGTTGATTACTTAATGCTTGGCGGAAACCTTGCCATATTCGGGGACACGCTGATTGGTTCAATCATCATGCTTGTGGTTGTCTACGTCACTGAGTATTACACCTCGGAGAGGTACAGGCCGGTTGCCAGGATTGCGGATGCTTCCACGACCGGGGTCGGAACCAATATCATAACCGGTATCGGGTATGGTCTTCAGGCAGTCTTTGTCCCTTCAATCGTTATCGTCGCGGGAATAGTTGCCGCCTACGGAATAACCTCTTATTCGCTGGGAAGCCAGCTCACGCCAACGTATGCAGGACTGTACGGAATTGGAATTGCAGCAGCCTCGCTTCTGTCCGCAACTGGAATGATAATCTCTATCGATTCATACGGTCCGATAACGGACAACGCAGGCGGAATAGCTGAAATGGCCGGCTTTGATGAGAAGACAAGGAAGGAGGTCACAGACCCGCTCGATGCGGTAGGGAACACCACAAAGGCAGTCACAAAAGGATATGCAATAGGAAGTGCCCTGCTTGCTGCGCTCACACTGTTTGCCGCCTTCAAGATTGACATTTCTGGTTCATTCACCTCCCTGGAAATTGATAACCCACTCGTTCTGGTGGGACTGCTGATTGGCGCAATACTCCCGTTTTTCTTCACTTCCTATCTCATGAACTCAGTCGGAAAGGCTGCGCATGCAATCGTCGAAGAGGTAAGGAGGCAGTTTTCTGCAGACAAAGGCATACTGGAAGGAAAATCGAAGCCGGATTACGGAAAAG
>JAJYPW010000082.1 GCA_021795055.1 Thermoplasmata archaeon | reverse complement strand
AGGATGGAAAAGATAATAGAATCATATTTTGAGACCCCGGTCTACGCGGACTCCATCAGGAAGCTCAGGAAGGATTACATGAACATGGATACCGTGGTGCATTTCCTGGACAGCCTTGAAGAGTTCAGCTTCATCACTTTTGACGCGCTCGGGGAAGGTTCAAGGCAGTTCATACGCCATTATTCGGAAAGAATAATGCCCCTGAAGCCCACAAGAACAATACTGGAAAGCGTTAAAAAGAGGATCATGAACGAGACCGTCTCACTTTACTGCACTTCATGCGGGAATTTCCGAACATCAAAGGTTTCCGAAATCAGGAGCATAAGATGCCAGGTGTGCGGCAGCAGCCTGGTCGCCAGCCTGTCCGCAAGGGAGAGGGAAAGAATAAGACCTCAGGATATAGAAAGCGATCCGGCGCTCAGGAAATGGATCACGAGGAATGCGCACCTCGTAAGGGAAAAGGGAGTGCAGGCAGTAATGGCAATGGCGGGCCATGGAGTTGGAGTGGAGACCGCATCCAGGATACTCAACACTTCATATATCGACGAGGAGGATTTTGTGAAGGCAATACTGGAGGCAGAAACTGAATATGCGAAGAACAGGAGATTCTGGAGTTAAAGAAGGGCGTGCAGCGCTCCGCCGTATGCCTTTCTTATTGAATCCACGCTGATATTTGCAAGCGCAACTCCATTGTGAAGAATTTCCAGTTCTCTGCCGCCGGAAGTCCCAATCCTCGTGAATCTCAATTCCCCCAATCCTTTTCGAATTATCTCTTCGTTCGATGGATCAGCTACAATGATCATCCTGTTCCCAAGCTCTGAAAACATCTTTTGTGCAGGCGTTCCGTAACCGGTGCTGCCGATATCCACCCTCATTCCAATTCCTGCCCCGAGGCACATTTCCGCAAGGGCAGTTGCCAGCCCGCCGTCAGAGACATCATGCATCGCTTCTATGAGGCCCTTCTGCACCAGCCCTGGGATGCGTGACAAAAGTGCCCTCACCTCATCCATATCCGGAGGATCAATGTTCCCGGGGTCAATTCCACGGGAATACTCGTAAAGGCTGCCATTGAGGCTTGAAACGAGGTTTCCCGCAACAAAAATGGCTTTACCTTCCCTCGAAAGATGCTGCCTTACAGCCTTTTCAGGTTTGTCAAGCAACCCAACCATCATTATGACCGGGGTCGGGATGATGTGGCTTTCCCTGTAGGAGTTGTACAGGCTCACGTTGCCGGATACCACAGGGAGGGATAGATCCCTGCAGGCTTCCGAAATCCCCCTGATGGACTCTATGAGTTCATTCATCACATGCCTGTCGGTGGGTGAACCGAAATTCAGGCAATCCACCACTGAATGGGGGACCGCACCGCTGCTCAGTATGTTCATTGCAGCCTCCGTCACGCAGTACTTTGATCCGTTTGCGGGATCGGCAGAAATCAGGAGCGGCCTGCTGCCCGACGTCAATGCCAGGCTGATTCCTGAGGGTACTTGGGCAAGTATAAGGCTGCTGTCGCTCG
This sequence comes from Thermoplasmata archaeon, assembly GCA_021795055.1. GTDB lineage: Archaea > Thermoplasmatota > Thermoplasmata > Thermoplasmatales > Thermoplasmataceae > JACWAH01. Next base: position 3,197 of record JAJYPW010000082.1, on the reverse strand, counting down.
GCCCCTCGATGTTTGGGTTGCCGGAAAGCGGCCCTTTCACGGTCGAACCTCTGACAGTATGGTCATACTGCCTGACCACAGGCTCCCTTGAACCTATGTTCGGATCGGAGAGCATGCTGATCAGGAGGGATCCAAAATCTGCAGGCTCCTTCGGTAACAGCGTTTTCCTTGGAGAATTCGACTCCTCGGCCTCCCTCTGATATTCGAGGCCGGAAGTCATGAATTCAAGATCCAGGTCGAGCACCTTTTCCCCGTCGCAGGTAATGACCAGCCTGTCGCCTTCGACAGTTTCCCCCACAACAGAAAATTCGGTATCCCACAGCCTGAATATTTCGCCGATATCCCCCAACTTGTCAGGATGCACGGCTAGGAGCATTCTCTCCTGGCTTTCGCTTACCCAGATCTCCCAGGGGAGCATCCCCTCCTCCTTGAGCAAAACTTTTTCCAGGTATATCTTTGCTCCGACCCCTCCGGCATGTACAAGTTCGCCGATCGCACTTGACATACCGCCTCCCCCCAGGTCCTTCATGCCCTCTATCAGTCCATGGTCGGAAGCCTCAAGGATGGCATGGATCAGGGGCTCCTCAACTATGGGATTGCCCAGCTGTACTGAACGGCTGTCGTCCCTGCCGTGCGCAATGGAACGGGAGGCAAAGTTGACCCCATGGATGCCGTCCCTGCCCGTTCTCCCTCCCGCTATGATTAGGAGATATCCCGTTTTGGATATCCTGCTTCTTATCACGTTAGAAGTACGGATAATGCCCAGGCAGCCGGCATTAACAAGGGGGTTGTGGTTGTAGGAAGGATGAAAATAAATAGAACCGGAGACGGTGGGTATGCCGACCCTGTTTCCATAGTCCCTGATGCCCGCGACAACACCGGAGAAGAGAGACCTCGTTGACATAGATGTCCTGTTGCCTGGAAACTCCGGGGCACCGAAGAACAGCGAATCAACAAGGGCTACAGGCTGGGCCCCCATGCAGAGTATGTCCCTTATGATGCCACCCACTCCGGTCGCAGCTCCGCCATACGGCTCAATGGCGCTTGGATGGTTATGGCTCTCCATTTTGAGAACGTAGGAAAATTCATCGTCAAGTCTCACAACGGCAGCATCGTCCTCCATTGCCAGATACACGTAATCCCTCTTGAGGTCCCTGAAGTATTTCTTCAGGTAGAACTTGGAGGATTTGTAGCAGCAGTGCTCACTCCAGGCCTGCGCCATTGCGTTAAGTTCCACGTCGGTCGGGTCCCTTTTCTCTCCGGCAAAATACTCCTGTAGAAGCTTCATTTCCTCAATGCTGAGGGAGAGGCCGAGCCGTTTGCTCAATCTATCAAGTGAACTGCCGTCTTTCCCAAGAATCCTGATGACCTTGCGTGAAGTGCCATTTACCAATGCACTCAACTCAGAATCTTGTAGGACTGTATCACAGGATTCGAGAGGATTTTCTCTGAAATTTCCCTGACGACTTTTTCGGCATCCTCCGATCCATCGATCGTGATCTCGTAGGTCTTGCTGATGCTTATGTTCCCGATCGAAGAATACCCAAGAATCTTCATGTTCCTCGTTATGGTGATGGCTTCTGGGTCTTCCACTCCTTTCCTGTAAGTTACTTCCACCCGGATTACGGTCATCAGTGGGGTATTGCGGCGCGAATTAAATCTTGTCTATTTTGCCTGCCTGACCGCTGCAATTATTGGCTCCAGAACCTCCATGACTCTCTCCGACTTCTCCGCGACAGTCCCGGTGACGACTATGTCTGCACCAGCCTGGGCAACTTCCCTTGCAGATTCCACGCTTCTGATTCCTCCTCCCACGATCAGTGGGATTCCGATCTTACGCTTAACAAAGGTGATCATGTCTGAGGGAACATGTTCAGGAGCTCCGCTTCCCGCCTCCAGATACACAAGCTTCATTCCAAAGAGTTCTGCCATCATGGCATAGGAAGCCGCACTCTTGAGGTCGTTCCTGCGGATCAGTTCCGCCTTCCCCGCCCGTCCCGCGGTCATTCCCGGTTCAACTATGATATAGCCCATGGAAATGGTTTCAAGCCCAATGCTTTTTATGTACGGTGCAGCCTTGAACTGGTGGCCGACCACAAACTCGAGGCTCCCGGAATTGAGTAGGGACATGAAGTACAGGGCATCTGCCTTTTCTGAGACCATTGAAGCTGATCCTGGAAAAATGATAATCTTGCGATCCGTGACTTTCCTGATGGAATCTATGGATTCGTCAAGGATTTTCTTATCTATATCGGTAGATCCGCCAACCATCAGAAAATCCGTGCCAGACTGATCAGCCGCAAGAGCGATCTCCGCTGTCTTGGCAGGGCTCTGCGAAGCAGGGTCAATTAGGGTCATGTGAATCTTTGATTTTTTGAGTTTCTCCTCTATCTCCTTCAATATCATGGAATAAACGCCCCCGAAGCAAAAGCGACAAGTCCAATTATCATCGCGATCTTGGAGAATCTCTGTCCGACAGTGGGTTTTGACCTCGCCACAGCGGCAGAAAATACGAAAACAGCGTCCGCGACAGCCACTGGAATGAGGTATGCATAACTGAAAATCCCGAGGTAATAAGGCAGATATGAGATTGAAATGGCAACTAAGATGCAGGCGAATGAAAGATAGTATGCAGCATCAACACCATAACGCTTTGGAAATGTCGTTCTGCCAACATCACCCTTCATGTCTTCAATATCCTTGATAAGCTCCCTGGAGACTGTAGCCAGTGATGCCATCAGGAAAAGAAGTATCATCCTCAGAACAGAATTTACCACTGTTCCACCAAAGATGAAGATTAGGCCGACGAGAATGCTTATCGAGACATTGCCTGCCAGTCCTGATCCCTTGGTCCTGAGTTCGTAGGTCACCAGGAGCGCCTCTGCAACGAGAACTATCAGGAGCGATACAAAAGGGAGGAAGAGGCCGGCAACCACAACAGGCAAAGAAAACAGCAGGAAGAAATAATACGAGGCGTTCCTGGGGGAAATGCTGCCCGAAGCTATCGGTCTCCTGGGGTGGTTTATTTTATCCGTGTCCGCGTCAAGAATATCATTGAGCACGTTCCCGCCGGACGTAACCAAAAATACGACAACAGCCGCAAGGATTACCTGAACCAGGTAAGATTTGTAAAAAGCGGCGTTTCCTATAAAGGCCGAAAGAAAAGTGGCAAGAAGACCCATAGCTCCGTTTACCGG
>JAJYPW010000081.1 GCA_021795055.1 Thermoplasmata archaeon | reverse complement strand
GGATGCAATTAGCATATATGGATGTGGAGAAGTTCCAGGCGAATGCTATATTGAATTTGCGATCAATGGAAGCTTTCCAGTGGGAGGGAACTTATCCGCAAGCCTGAAGGTCTGGAACAGTGTATCAGTGCTGAAAACTGAGTTGTCGATAAATGCCATAGGCATTATTTACAATGCTACATTCAACAATTTAGCTTTCTTGAACGGGGAATTCAATCTTTCGGTGCGCATATCCTATTCTGGGAGCTTCACTGTCTCGAACTTTTCATATTACCGCGGAACTCTGAATCTTACCGGTCTCTCGTATATCCCGTCGGTGGTCTCCTTCAGAATGATCTCGCCTTGGTATGGGGACATTTCTCTAAGCAGATATTCACTTCCAGCTGGCACCAGTGGATACGTGAGAATGGATTTCACAGGATTCCAGGATCTGAACACTGTCTGGAGCCTGACTCTCAATGGAAGTATGAATTATACAGATCTCCCTATCCCGCTGAATGCAACTGCGTTGAGCATCACAATTGCCTTTGGGACGGGCAAGGGCAATTTCATAGATTCAACCACTTTCGTAGAGAACATTGAATCCGATCGAAACAACCTGACGGAGCGGATGGTTCTGGTATTGCATGGAATAGGGAAAAGCAGTACATGGAATGTGTCAATTGGAGGCAAAACATCAGAAGAGAGCGGCAATATGGCAGTACTGAACGTGTCTTACCGCTACAGTACTGCAATTGTATTGCCGCCATTATTTTTCACGCCGAAGGTCTTATTGATCGATCTGAGCTGGAATAAGACCGAATACTCCGTTAATTTAAGCAGGCAAAACTTCACAGTACAGATCGATGGGAGTTATGGCACCGAATCGGGAGTTACCTTTACTGTGGAAGTCAAGGGCATTGGGAACTACTCCGGAACTGATTCTGTAAAGATCACTCTTCCTGAAGGCAATTATACAATCTCGATTGTTCCGGAAAACGGTTTTTCATCCTCCCGGCAAATGTTCAACCTGACCATACAGGGCAACCTGACCGTTTTTGTCTCATTTTTCATGGTGCAGAACGGGCCAGACTATGATCAGTATGCCCTGCCTGCTATTGCGCTGTCTGGGCTCGTGACTTTCTTAGTGGCTGTCAGAAGAATGAGCAGGGCCAGAATATGCCGCCACTGCGGTATACGTCTTGATGGAAAAAAATCTAAGAGGGATGGTAATTGACCATATATTGACAAGGAAGGCATTGTTCATCGATCGGGATGGCACAATAAACGTGGATTGCCCATATTGCCACAAGCCATCGGACCTGCGCATATATGAAGATTCCGTTTCGATCATGAAGGAATTCGCAAGGCGTGGGTTTGACATCGTTATTGTGACCAACCAGTCAGGGATCGGCAGGGGTTATTTCACTGAGAGCGAAATGGAGGCATTCAACAGCGAGTTGGTTTCCCGGCTCAGGAGGAAGGGCGTTGAGATCGCCGCCATATATCATTGCCCGCATCGACCCGAAGAGGGATGCGACTGCAGAAAACCTGGCACAGGACTTATAAAGAGGGCGGAAAAGGAACTGGGAATAGACCTACCCGAATCCATCATAGTCGGCGACAGGGACGACATTGAGGGTGAGCTTGCAAGAAAGCTCAACATGAAATACATGATACTGAACAGGGAGAAGAAGCAGTATGCAGACTGATCGATCAGGATTGAATACTTTTATATTGAATCAACATTTCTGCGGCTGTCCATGAAAGGAAAAATCTCCAGCCAAGAAATCATCAATATCCTTAAGAATGAGCCTACGCCAGAAAACTGGGGGAGGTTTGAGTCGTGGCTGGCAAAGTCGAAGTCAAAATACTATCGCATTTATTACCGTGAGGGAAATATTTCATCCGAGCAGGACCTCCTTGGGTCATACGCTACCATATTTGACCAAAAGGGAAGGGAGGTTGCAAGAATCCCCATCTATGAGAAACTCCCTGATGGAGGAGTAAAGGGTTCCCTGTTTCACCTCAGGGGACTGGAGAGAGTGGTGTAAAGTATATGCAGGATGACAGCAGGGACATCGAGGAACTTGTAAACAGGAGCGTTTATATATTGAGGGAAGGAAAATCCAGGAACAAAAAAGTCGCCGCGCTCTGGAGCATGGGAAAGGACTCCACCGCAATGTTATCACTGGCAAGGGAGGCTTTTCTGGGAGAGGTACCGTTCCCTGTTATACACATTGACAATGGCATTGACTTTCCGGAAACCTACCAGTTCCGTGAAAAACTCAAGGATGAATGGAACCTGGATCTCATTGTCGCAGAAAGCAGGATTCAGCCTGAGCTATCCGGTTTCAGCTGCTGCGGTTCAAACAAGACAGATGCCCTGAAGAAGGTTATGGATGAGTACGGATTCGATGCACTTATAGTCTCGATCAGGCGCGATGAGCACGGCATCAGGGCAAAGGAAAAATATTTCAGCCCGCGCGACAGGGACTTCAAATGGGACTACAAGAACCAGCCTGCAGAAATATGGGACAACTACATCGGGATGGAATCTGATGGGGGTCACATCAGGGTTCACCCATTGCTGGACTGGAACGAAATTGATATATGGAGATATATCCAGATGAGGGATGTACCCATAAACCCGCTTTACTTTTCGGTCAAGGGTTACAGATACAGGAGCCTTGGCTGCACGCACTGCACTGTCCCAATCCAGTCCGACGTAAATTCTGTTGACGGGATCATTAAGGAACTTAAGAGCACAAGCGTCGAGGAAAGAGCCGGCAGGGAGCAGGACAAGGAAAAGGAATATGTAATGCAGAAGCTCCGGCAAATGGGTTACATGTGATCTGATTGTCCCTGATTAGAGTTGTAATGCTCGGTCATAAGGATCACGGCAAGTCCACGCTGATTGGGAGGATGCTGATAGCATCAGGAAAGGTCACCCCAGATCGCATCGATGAGGCAAAGCGGGCCAGTAGCGAGGCAGGCGTTGAATTTGAGCCTGCTTTCCTTCTTGACACGTTTTCTGATGAGCGGGAACTTGGAATGACCTTTGACAACACCAGAGTGCAGATATCACATGGGGATACCCTATTCGAGCTGATAGACGTGCCCGGTCATGAGGAGCTGATGAAAAGCATGCTGAGCGGGTCCTCAAGCGCTGACATTGGAGTTGTTGTAATATCCGCCAAAAACGATGAGGGAATAACCGATCAGACGAGAAGGCATGTCTACGTGGCAAAGATGTTTGGCGTCGATCGTTTCGTTGTCGCGGTCAATAAGATGGATTTAAGTGGCTTCGACGAGGTAAAATTCAAATCCGCAAAGGCAGAGATAAGCGAATTCCTGCAGAATATTGGACTCGGGAAGAAAGATTTCGAAGTCATACCAATATCTGCCAGGGGAGATGTGAACATAATCAGGAGGGATGCCGCCATAACGTGGTACAGCGGCAGATCGCTCTTTGAATCACTGGAGGCGTTGTCGCATGAATCAGTCAATCCTCCATCCTTGCCATCCGATCCGCGTTTGATCATCCAGTCAGTGATCCCCAGGAATGGTGCGACGGCAATACTCGGCAAGGTTATTAGTGGAGAAATAAAGCCGGGAATGAAAATGACCGTTTTTCCCGGATCACAGAACATTGACGTTACCGAGATATTGAAGGGGATGAAAAAGGCAGGGTCTGCACACAAAGGGGAGTCTGTGGCACTGGTGGCAGCAGATACTGTCGGCGGAGACGTGAGGGGCAGTATATTGTCGGTCAGGAACTTTACCGGACAGGTGTCGAATTCGATCAGGGCTCATATTTTCTTCGTGGAACAGCCACACGAAGATCTGTCGCTTCTTCTTATGGACGTACCCGTAAAGGTGCTCAAAGTCACTGTTGATGAGGTTATCGATCCGTCATCAGGTAGAAGAAGGAAAGGAAGCGAGGTAAGACCCCTAGAGTCGGCAATTGTCCACATAACGTTAGGCAAGGAAATTGCATTCGATTCATTTGCAAGATGCAGAGAGCTTGGAGGCATCGTGCTCGCCCATAACAGCAGGCTGGTTGGATCAGGAATAGTAATCTAGATCCTCCAAACAGGAATACCTCTGAATGCCTGACGGAAAATGACTGATAGAAGGTTGTCTAATCTGTGAGCGGCTGGGATATCCTTATCTTTAGCCTTTATCAACACTTATATAGAGCTCGCCAATTCTACCGGGAAATGGACCAGTTCAATGTGGCAATCGTGGTTGCAGACACCCTGAGAAAAGACGTAATTGATATTTATGGGGGAAGAGCCCAGATGCCTGCACTGAACACGTTTTCCAGGGAAGCGATGGTATACAGGAATTGCTATTCCCCTTCTCCATGGACGGTCCCATCGCATGTGTCAATGTTCACGGGGCTCTATCCGAAGGATCATAGCGTATTTGAAAGGCCTGGCACTGAGTCCGTCGATTTGATAAAGAAACTTGAGGATTACAGGGGATTCTGGCTCCCCTCCTACTTCAGGGACCTCGGATACGATACTGTCGGGCTGAGCGGCAACTACTTGGTATCCACTGAAACCGGCTTTTCCAGGGGGTTTGACAGTCTCTTTCATGTCGACAGGTTTACGGATTTCGCTTATTCCGAACAGGTGTTGAATGCCTGGAAATACGGAACCTCCGAACTTGACATACTGAAGAACCTCCTGAAGCATAGGAAATTTAGGAACCTGGTTGAATACTCCACCCTGAAGCAGAAAAAAGACCGCTTCGATGAACTTACTGATTTCCCGAAAGAA
>JAJYPW010000080.1 GCA_021795055.1 Thermoplasmata archaeon | reverse complement strand
CCACTGAATTGTTCCACGAAGCCCATGCTGTATAGAGGAAACTACCATGGACAGCAAAGATGCCAGATACAGAAAAGAGGGAAGGAAGGCCTATTGCCTGCACTTCTGCTTTCGAACCTGTTGACTGGTTGTACTGAACGACATAAATCGCGTAAGGGCCGTTACTTCCGCTGGTCATGGCACCCTCTGCGGAAATGTTGCTGCCAGTTCCGATAAAGTAAATCTGCCCGCCATGCAGATAAAGCTGCGGCTGGGCATTTCCAGGACCATGCAGCGATATGTTATGTTTCCAGAGAATCATCCCGCTGCTCAACTTGACGGCAAAAAGTTGCCAATTCACCACCTCTCCGCTCCATGAGGTGTTGCTGTCCACAAGGAAATAAATTGTGCCATTTGCACTGGTTTCTATGGTGCTTGGAACTCCAGAGAAGTTGGACTGCCATAGTGCAGGCATAGGTTCTGATGGAACCTGGGCACTTTGCTGATACGGCCTCACATTGTTAAGATATTCAAAGACAGCTATGCTTGAAACTATTATTATTGCAACCGTGAATGATGCAAATGCAACACGCAAAACGCGAGGTTTCCTGGCATTTGTCCTGGGTTTCTTCGGGCCGGGCATCGTTTTTATATAAGCAACATATGATTTAAATATTGTCCCTTCCAACTTATTGGGTAGAACAGATCCCGGATTAGTTCAATCAGTTCATCCCTATACTTGAAGAACTCATGCAGGATCACCTTCTTCTCCACCGGGTACACGTGCGAGAATTCCTCCTATATCTGCGGATTCTCCGGAACGAAGAAGATGTAATTGGTCTTTCGCCCATTGGGCATGGCCATGAGGTCCTTGGAGTGGACTTCGCTCATGCAAAGGGAGTTGTGTTTCCGGCTGAGGGCGTCGATGATGAAATGTTCCAGCGATCTGAGCGATGCACTGATTCTTTCAGGCTTCATACCAATATTATGTATACGGTCCGACCTAGGTATTCCTTGGCTCAGTCTATCTTGGGACTGTTCCCGGGCTTCGTCACGGTGCGTATGAAAAATCCCCCAATGCCATCCACTTCCATCCTGCTGGCAGGCATTATGGGCTTCTTTATCATCGGATACGCAATGAAACCCACACTCAAACATGTGCAAGACCATGTTCCGGATCGAAAAATACAATTCCACTCCCTACTGGATATAATTAACCACAGAGATTCTGGAGTGGGGCTTAACTTTTTAGGGTTCGTCAAATATCTTACTCCGTGGTGGTCATCCATGGGTCATGGGGACATCCGGAAGGCAGGGAATCCCGCGGAGGATTCTTTCTCTGGGTCGAGTACACTACAGACGATCATGTGCAATTTATTCTTGAGAAAAACCTCAGGAAGCGAAAAAGGCACCCTTTCCAGCCCACTGTCTATGAATCCTGCCAGATGATTGACTCTTTTTGGGACGGAATCAGGTTACGTGATTTTGACGGTGTCCGTTTCAATTGGCTGGACTCCGTGATCATGAATATAAAGATGCCAACCCTCCTCAGCGGCTATCCCCTGCAGTATGCTTCCATGGACCGTTCAGCAGGGGGTGGCAGGGAAGCCATTTTCCTGCGCCAGTGGGGGATAAAATGCCTGGAGCTTTCCGGAAATCAGGCTGCTGCTTTTCTTCTCTCCCTCGCTGCCATAAAAAAGGAGCCTGATGGCAATCTCAAATCCGCTAAATGGGGAACCCAGGTTGGAAAGGATTTGTTGTTCTGGTCTTCCCTGACTTCAAGATTACTTGACATGATACAGAGGATGGAATTTCTTCCGTCCATTGAGGAGAAAGACATCTGGAACAACCATTATTTCGGTTCTGCCTGGGTTCCACTGGATCCGGGGAAAATGGAAGTGGTCGTAAACGAATACAGCGATATTGTGCCTTATTCATCTCTGCTGTTCAGCACAAACGAATCATACGAACCGAAGACAACCCTGAGAGATTTCGCCTACTGGCAGTTCAGCAATCTTGTCAGAAGTTTCTATCCGGAAAATTACAGGAGCAGGTATTATTACTACAGTGATTACATTAACAGCCGGGAAGAAACAGCCAACCTGCACGGGCAATGGTATGAAAGCCTTGGCAGGAATGGCTTCCTTGGATCGTTAAGGGGAAATCAGATCGAAATCAGGAACCTTAAGATCAAGCTGGACGGGTGGATTGATTCTGTCAGGAATTCAGAATTCCTGAACAATTTCAGCTTCTCTTTCAAGATCCTCGAGCCTGATCCGGATTCATTGGGGCAGTTTCCAGACAGTTCATGGAAGATCCTGATGGAAGTTGAAGAGGATCATTCAGGAAAGAATGATCCTGGCGAGTCCACAGATATTATTCATAATTCCCGCGATGATTCCAGCGTATTCAGATTTATCAGGACGCGGCTGGAAACTGCCTCCTTGATCAGTCCCTTAATTGGCAGTTCAAAACAGGAGATGATCGACAATGGCTTTGCGGAGGTCGACACGGCCAATGCATTCTCTTTCATGAGAGATGATAGTCCGCGATTGATCAACGCAGGATTCAAGGTCAAGGCACCCGATTGGTGGGGGAAGACCCGTTACAGGAATAAACTGATCATGGATGTCGATTCCGGGAAAGACAGCTTCTTCTCCATGGATACACTTGTGAAGTTTGACTGGAGATTCGCTATTTCCGGGGGAGGAAAGAAACAGGTACACATCGATGGAGAATCCTTCCAGAAGCTTGTCGAGTCAAAAATCCCGCTGGCAAGGGTTGGTAACCGCTGGGTTGAACTGGATGAGCAGATGATCAGGAAAGCCTCGAAATTCATTGAGAAGTACGGAGCCTCAGGTTCGATCCCAGCCATGGAAATTGTGAGGCTGTCCATTTCTCCGGAGGCCTCCGGGGATTCTGAAATTCCCAGGATAGGATCTGTAAGGGGAGATCTTTCAAGAGCCATCAGAAAACTGAAGGAACACAGGTATATTGACGAAGTTCCTCAACCCGAAGTATTCGTCGGAAGCATGAGGCCCTATCAGATGCGCGGGCTCTCCTGGCTGGTGTTCATGCGAAACATCGGTTTTGGCTGCATACTTCCCGATGATATGGGGCACGGCAAGACGATACAGGCCATATCCTACATCCTGAAGGTAAAGGAGGTTGAGGAATCGCCAAAGATCCTGGTAATCGCGCCCGTATCGGTAATCACGAACTGGAGGAAAGAACTGAATCAGTTTTCCCCCTCACTGAGGGTGTTGGTTCATCACGGCAGCAAAAGGGACAAGGATCCCGAAACTGCGGGAAAAACCTTTGCGGATTATGATGTGGTGATAACCAGCAATGAGATTACCTATCGGGATATCTCTATTCTTACCGCGCTGCAATGGTCCGCAGTCATTCTGGATGAAGCGCAGAATTTCAAGAACCATCTCGCCAAGAGATCTGTCGCAGTAAGGAATATTCGGGCAAAGCACAGAATTGCATTGACAGGAACGCCGGTTGAGAACAGGCTGACGGATCTCTGGGCCATCATGGACTTCCTCAATCCCGGCTACCTGTATTCACGCGGTGAATTCAGGAAGAGGTGGGAGAATTCCTATTCTGCATCGGACAAAAAGGCCATAAGCGAACTTCAGAGCCTTGTCAGGCCTTTTATTCTCAGGAGGGAAAAGAGCGATAAGAGCATCATCAGCGATCTCCCGGAAAAGAATGAAATGACGGTTTACTGCGGCCTGACCGAGGAGCAGGCCGCGCTCTACCAGGCACACATAGAGAAGACCATGGAGGAGATTGAAGAATCTGATGGAATTGAGCGAAAGGGCAAGATTCTAAGCATGATCCTGAGGCTGAAGCAGATCTGTGACCATCCACTCCTCTATCTTGGCAAGAGCGGTTCGCTTGAAAGAAGATCAGAAAAACTGGACAGGATCGGAGAAATGGTATCGGAGATTATAGAGAACGGGGAAAAGGCCGTGATATTCACCCAGTTCGCTTCCATGGGCAGGATTATAAAGAATTATCTGGACTCAGCCGGAATACCTAATGATCTGTATCACGGGGGGCTATCCACTGCATCCAGGGACAGGATCATATCCTCCTTCCAGGATCGGGAAAACGGAATAAAAATCCTCGTTGCCTCGCTCAAGGCTGGCGGGCTTGGCCTTAACCTGACAGAGGCAAACAATGTGTTCCACTTCGACCGGTGGTGGAACCCCGCAGTGGAGAACCAGGCAACTGACAGGTTGTACCGGATAGGCCAGGTGAGGAATGTGCAGGTATACAAATTCGTCGTTGCAGGAACCCTGGAGGAAAAGATTGAGGAAACGCTCAGGCAGAAATCCATAATGGCCGGCACTTTCATCAGATCGGGGGAGGAATGGCTGACTGAGCTTTCCACCGACAGGATAAGGGAACTGGTCAAACTGGAAAGGTGACATTATGGCAAAGAACAGGGATGAATTCAGCAACTGGATAGAAAAATTCAGAAATAGGTTCATCAGCAACCACTGGTCATCGAGAGTGGAGAGAGGACTGGAATATTACCGGAAAGGAAGGATCAAGAAGGTGTTCATATCTCCCGGAATGATCAGTTCGACAGTTTCCGGCAGGAAGAGAAGGCCTTATGATATCACCATCAAGGCGTCCACGCTTGACAGGGCACGCCTGTCTCGCGGCATCCAGCCTCTCTTCAAAGCTGCAGGAACCCGCAGGATTGAAAGTTACGGTGACTTGGTCGGAATCCTGCAGGACGGCAATACAGGATACCTTGGAGCCATCATGCCTGACGTTTCCA
>JAJYPW010000079.1 GCA_021795055.1 Thermoplasmata archaeon | reverse complement strand
CTTGAGGGTTTTAATCATTATTTAAACAATACATGCACTATTAATAAGCATTCGCATTCATCCAACGACTTAAGTCATTGGCTTTCTGCTCAGGTGATCAGTAAGCGGGTGCCTCGCTTGCATACCGGAGAAGCGCTGCCATACCTCCAAATGCCTTCTTCAGGAGCTCCCCCTCCTCGCTTTCCTCAGATATGAATTCAACCTTGGCATTTCCGGCGTCGGCAACCCTGTAGAATACCTCTACGATATCATCCTCCTTGATATCATTGGGGGATAACTGCATGGAACAGGCAGGACAGTAAGCCTGATCCGGCTTCTCCTTGAAGTAACCGCTTTTGCCGCACCTCGGGCAAGTATATGAGAAGACTTTTCGATTTAGACCCTCGGATACCAGCAGAAGCGAGGCTTTCTTATCCTCCAGGGCCTTGTAAATGGAATCCTCACCATAAGCAGCCAGCCCCTGATCGCCCTTCCTCACTTCCGTCAGGAATTTGTTGAGGAGGTCTTTTTCCCTGGCAATTTCCAGATTCTTCATCGTGTCAGAGGCCTTTTCCACGAGTTCACGGAGCCCTGTCTCATCGGTGTAACCGATGTCAAAGGGGGTTTCCACCTTTTCCTTGATCTCGTTCCTCAGATAATCCTTTTCGAGAAAGAACTCCTTGGTGGCACCCGGACCCCCGAGGAATACGGCTTTCATCTCCCTTATCCTGGACATGAAGCTTTCGTTGATTATATTTCCAATTTTCTTGAAATACTCGTGGGCGGCAATTTCTATCAGCCTCTCGTACCTGCGCGAAGACTGTCCCCCTTGATGATGCTTGCTGGGTACAAGCGACTGTTCATTGGCTATAAGCACAATGTTGGTTCCGTTCAGCAGACCTATAGTTGCCTCCTTCCTGTCGATCACTATGAGACCGTAAAGCTCCTTGGCCTCCAGCTGCCCTTTGAGTATCTCCGTGTGGAAGACAGAGTCGCATCGGTACAGAAAGGTCGTGAACGGCTCAGGCGGCTCTATGATCTTTGTGTACATATCGGTCTGGTCACCCCTGGTTGCGACATGGCCGACAAAAAACACAAGGCCGGTGGGTGGCGGTGCCTTGAAGACCCTCAGTCTGGACATTATTGATTCGATTGCGGCAAGCACATTCTTCCTTGTAGACTTAGACTTGATGTTCGAAGATGTGGAATATTCCTCTCTCAGATACTGGATAACATCGTATATCTGCTTGTTCGGGGGAACATAGAGGGAGATGAGTTCAGTTCCGTTGCCCTTCAGGTGTCCGATCTCCTGAAGGGCCTTCTTGAATTCATACTTCCTGAGCTGAACGTCATCCTGCGGCATTCCGATAGAAAGTTTATAATCGTATTTAATGTTAATCCGGTAGTATGCCTATTTTCGTGATTTCCCTCGGGGGGTCGGTAGTAACTTCAGATCCGCTTGACATAAAGTTCATAAAGCGTTTCTCGGCCATGATCGGAAATGCCGGAAAGGGGAATAAATTCTGCATAGTCATCGGCGGCGGGAAGCTGGCACGATCCTACATAAATGCCCTGCGGGAAGCTGGCGTGAATGACAATATCCTTGACGAGATAGGCATAAATGCTACCAGGATGAATGCGCTTTCTGTTGCTCCCTTCCTCGGTGACTGCAACACAAAGATCCCAACCACCATTAACGAGGCAGCCGAGATGACTCGCATATACCGCTGTGTGATAATGGGAGGTACCGAACCGGGGCACACAACCGATACCGTTGCTGCACTCCTGGCCGAAAGGGTTGGGGCAAAGGTGATCATCAACGGCACTTCCGTGGACGGGGTCTATGAGAGGGACCCGAGGAAATACAGCGATGCGAAGAAACTGAAGACTCTCGGTTATGATGAAGCAGTTTCAATGGCAGTCGTGGGATCTCTCGGGGCTGGACCGAATGTCTTCATGGACGTTACCTCACTTAACATAGCAAGGAGATCAAAGATAAGAATTGTTGTAATAGACGGAAGGGATGTTGAGCAGTACGAGAAAGTAATCAACGGCATGGATCACAGCGGTACCTCTATATCATGAATTCAGATCTTCTTTATTCCAAGCACAATCTTCAATCCGTCAATGTCCCAGTTCCTGAGGTAATATCCCTCCCTGGCACCCGGACCACCGGGAATCAGCTCGCTACTGAGCGTCTGTGCCTTTATAAAACCGGAATATTTTTCAAATGCCTCGTCCAAATCTATTCCGTAATCTGAAGAGTCATCTTCCACCACATAGAGCGTGGCTATCGCATCATCGTATTCCAGTTTGAGATCCTTGCGCATCACCTGAATTCTCCTTGTGATCTCCCTGGCAAGTGCTTCGGCCACAAGGTCTGGGTTCTTTTCAAGGTTTATGAATACCTGTATGCCTTCCTTTCCCGCCTGCATTGCATACCCCTCCCTTGCCTCTTCCTGAAAGATCAGATCCTCCGGCGTTATCGTGAAATCTCCCTTTGATATTGGGCCCTTGCTTACCCTGTTCAGTTCGTTCGGCGACAGCCCACTGACTACCTTCTCGAAGTCCTTCAGCTTTTCCCTGAGAACCGGTGCTACCCTGTTGTAGTTGACCTTGCAGGCCACTGTCACGGGCCTCTCGCCTGAAGGTATTATGCGGATCGACTTGGCATTGAGTTCTCCGGACACAACCTCCAGATCGCCTGAAGAGATGCCTTCTGAGAAGATCAGTATTTCCTTGAGCGGATGCCTCGCCTTCAAATTTCTTTCCTGCCTTGCCCGCCTGACAAGTTCCAGCACCCTGTATGCTTTGGACAGTCTCTCCTCGAGCTCAGGCTTTATCCGGTCTTCGTCGGCGGCTGGGAATTTCTGCAAATGGACACTCTGATCGGACCCGGTGAGGTTCATGTAAAGAAAATCGGAGAAAAATGGAATCCATGGCGCCATGAGCCTCGAAATTGTCTCTAGGGTGTAAAAAAGCGCAGAGTATCCGCTCTTCTTTTCCTCAGTGACCTCGTCAGACCAGAATACGCTTCGTGAAAGCCTCAGGTAAAAATTCGACAGTTCGTCTATCAGTTGCTGTATGGCCTCCATTCCTATATGAAACTCGTATGAATCGCAGTGGGACCTTACATCCCTTACGACTGAATTCACCCTTGAGATCAGCCATTGATCAAGCTCCCGCAGGTTACTGGTCAGACCGCTGTATACGAATTTATCCAGATTTGCGTTTGATGCAAAAAAGGAATAGACGTTAAGCAGGGTGTAAAGGTTCTTTCTGGACAGTTCAGCGATGACTTTCCTGTCATAGTTTCTCGTCTTCCATGGGGCCCCGGTGGAAAAGAAGAGCCTCAACTCGTCCCCTGTGTTCTCGTGGACTGCGTCAATACCAAATACGCTGTTTCCTTTGCTCTTGCTCATTTTTTTGCCCCTGCTGTCGAGGACAAAATCCATGGTTATGCAGTTTGAGAAAGCAGGTTTTCCGAAGATTACGGAAGAAATTACATGAAGAACGTAGTACCATCCGCGGGTCTGGTCAATGGCCTCGCTTATGAAATCCACCGGGAGATCAGGTACGGGAACTCCACCATTCAGTGGTACAGAAGGGAGACCGGCAAATGTTGCGCTGCCGGAGTCAAACCAGGTATCCATTACGTAGCGCTCCCTGTTCATGATTTCCCCACATTTCTCGCACGGGAACTTCACGTCATCTATGAACGGACGGTGAAGGTCTTCCGGGTAGGTTCCAGTCAGGGTCTCTATTTCACGGGCACTGGTGATTATCCTTGTGTGCCCATTCCTGCATAACCATACCGGGAGGGGGGATCCCCAGTACCGATTTCTTGAAAGCGCCCAATCCTTTGCCTCGCTGATGAAGTTGCCGAATCTCCCCTCGCGAAGGTGGGATGGGTACCAGTTTATCTCCTCGTTATTGGTCACAAGTTCCTTTCTCATTCTGGAAATTGAAAGGTACCAGGTGTCGAGTGGATAATAGAGTATTGGCGAATCGCACCTGTAGCAGAACGGGTAACTGTGTGTTATCCTTTCCGACCGGAACAGCAGCCCATGGTCTTTCAGAAATTTTATGATCTCGTTGTCAGCATCTTTCACGAATTTTCCGTTCCACGGCATAGATCCATCCGAGAATCTACCAGACTCGTCAACCGGCTTTACCAGCTTGACCTTCATTTTCTTTCCAACGTCGAAGTCGTCCTGCCCGAATGCCGGCGCAATGTGCACTATCCCGGTTCCATTTTCCGTGTCCACGAAATTCTCAGCCACTACGACAAGTGAGCCGGCTGGAACCTTTGCAAACGGTATTATCTGTTCGTAAGCCCTTCCCTTCAGTTCGCTCCCCTTCATCCCGGTGATGACTTTAGCAGAATCTCCGAAAACGACCGCGATTCGTTTTGAGAGCAGATAATATCGGTCGCCGTTAAATTCCACGAGGCTGTATTCCTCCTCAGGGGAAACCGCAAGAAACTGATTTGAAGGAAGTGTCCATGGGGTGGTTGTCCATGCCAGAAAGTACGCCTTCCCCCCCTTTTCCCTGAACTTTATGAAGACCGATGGATCGCTCACATCCCTGTATCCCTGGGACAGCTCATGCGAGGCGAGGGGGGTTCCGCACCTGGGGCAGTATGGAACTATTTTATAATCCTTGTACAGCAAGCCTTTTTTGCTGAACTGATCAACAGCCCACCATACTCTCTCAATGTATTCGCTATTCATGGTAATGTATGGGTGTTCGTGATCGACGGAATAGCCGAGAAGCCGGTCAACATCCGTCCATTCCCTGATGTAGCGAAATGCGCTTTCCCTGCAATAGCTGTTGAATTTTCCGATGCCAAGTTCCTCTATTTTCTGTTTCTGCG